>AKKQ01000019.1 GCA_000276965.1 Thiovulum sp. ES
TTAAACTTGCTTTTTTAGTCCGTATTTATGAAAAGCGAAGCCCCGTCCATAATCTTTGATTTGGGCGGGGAGGATTTCACGAAATTCTACAAACTGGTTCTTACTCTTTGCAAAATGAAGTTTTAGAAGTTGAAAACTTTCCACTTTCTGAAATACTTTCGGAAACAAAAACTGCTTTGGAAATTGCTGAACTTGTTGAAAATGAAAAACCGTTTAAACTGCTTCTTTTGGAAAAAATCTTGAAAGAGAAATCACCAACAAAAATTTTAGGAATTGACTTTTCAAAATCATATTTTTTGCCAACGGAACTTGGTATTTTGATTGGAGTTTCTGGAGCAGAAATGAAATTGATTTTGGAGAAAAAAGGCTTTCAATTTCGAGATGAAAATGGAGTTTGGCGACCGACCTCATCGGGCAAGGAGTTTTGTTTGGAAATTGGAAACCAATTTAATCAACTGAAATGGAAATTAGAAATTTTCTTAAAAATTTTTAAAATCTCACTCTAAAGCTAAACCACTTAAAATTTAAGTGGTTTGTGATTTTAAATCATAATTGATTTTGTGTGGTTTGCTTTTTGTATCATAGGGAAAAGTGTTCCCCGACTACTTGGGTAGCTTGAAAGAAGTTCCTTGTATTCACGAACCCGAGCATCAATTTTTACACGAATAATTCGTTTTACCTCATCGCTATTTTCAGAATCAGCAAAAAGTTGTTTTAAAATCAACTCACGACTTTTAAGAGGTAAATCAGAGAGACCTGCCTCTTTTCCAATATTTATTAAATCTTTTGCAGAAAAATAGAGTCCAGAAAGCCCAGTATTTAAAAGTTGAATTTCAGGACCACTGTAATTTTCTTCTCGTCGTTTTCCCAAAATCTAACCTCTTTTTGCTAAATGAACTTCAGAAGCTTTTGAAACATCAGGATCGTTATCAAGAGTCAATTTCTCTAAAACAGCTTTTGGAGTGTTTGGATTTTCCGCAATTCGGAGTCGTACCATTTTGTCAGAACTACTAGACATTTTTTCCAAAATTTCAGTCGGAGTGTTTGGATTTCCAGTCAAACCGTCAGTAACGATTTTTTCGTCCTCCGCAAACTTATTTAAAGTTTCGAGTGGAGTATTCACATTTGTAGCAACTAAAGCACGAACAAGATTAATTTTATCTTCACCAAGTTTTGCCAAAATTTCTGCTGGTGTGTGCGGATTTTTTGCAACTGCCCAACGAGTCATCATGTCGCTACTTTCTGCAAGAGAGAGTAAAAGTCGAGTCATTGTCTCACTGCTTTCTTGGTCTCGGTCATAAACTGAAGTCCGAATACTCAAATTCATCGCAACTTGTCCAACTACTTCTAAATCTTCTTTGAATTCGTTGTATATTTTTTCAACTTCTTCAATTCCTAACTCTTTATTTCCTAAAGTCTCAATCGCATCTACTTTTTCCAAAATTAATCCTCACAATATGTAGCTAATAAGCCATCTTTTAAATTTTTGTATGTTTCCTCGCCGATGAGGTCTCGAACAATTTGAAGTCCAAAACAGATTGCTGTTCCTGGTCCTCGAGATGTCATAATATTTCCGTCTCGCACAACCATTTTTTCCGAACTGTATCCGCTATTTTTTTCAATTCGCTCTTCCACTGATGGGTAGCAAGTGAAATTTTCACCCAAAACTCCAGCTTCCGAAAGTGCAAAAGGAGCAGCACAAATCGCCCCAATCTTCTTATCGTCGGCTTTCATCTCTTTCAAAATATTTTGAATATTCTCATTTGTCGCTAAAATATCAGTTCCACCCCAACCGCCAGGGAGAACTACCATATCTAAATTTTTTGCAGAAACTTCAGAAACTAATTTGTCGGCTTCAATAACAATTCCATTTGCACCAGAAATCGACTTCTTATCAACTCCCGCAACAATAACTTCAATTCCACCTCGCCGTAAAACATCAATAATTGCAACTGCTTCAAGTTCTTCAAAACCGAGAGCTAAAGGCACTAAAACTTTTTTAGACATCAAAATCCTTTTTTTAGAGTAAAAAAATAATATCAAATTTTTAATCTGAGTCAGAAGATTTTCTCATTTTTTCAATTTGTTCTAAACCTCGATTTATTTTTTCCAAATAATCTTTTTCTGGACTCAAATTATTGTTAATTGTTTTTGGGTTGCAATATAAGCTATTGCTTTGACAATTTTTTCACGGGACAAATCATCAAATCTAGCTTGTTCATAATTGATTTTTTCTTCGAGTTGCTTTCTGCTTGTATCAGTTAAATCATTTGAGCTTTTATCTAAATATTATTGTAAACCTTTCTTTTGGTCTCCATCATATTTAATTTTATCTATCGGTGGAACTACAATTTCTGTAATAAAAAAATATATAGAAAATCAAAAAACACCGAAAAAGTAGAGGCTTCTTGACCTCTCCCAAGCCTATCTTACGAAGAGGCTATGGAAGAGGATTGCGAAGCCATTTGTTCAAGATTATTAAATGTTTTCTGTTTTACTACTGAATTAAAATTTAAACCTTTTTTAATTCCAATGTTTGGATTAAAAAAAGAATTTATTTATCTTGATGTCATCGAAGAGGCTCGAAAAATTAGAAAAGATTGGGAAGAGATTGTTTTTGATAATTTTAAGAAAAATTTGGCAATACACGAAAAAGCATTAGAATGGATTAAAGAACATTAAAACAAGCTTTAAAGCCCATAGCTTTAGTATTTTACAACTATATATCACTAAATTTGCTAGACTTTTGAAAAAGAGTTTTCATGAAAATTGTTGCGACATCGCCATCTTTTTCCAAAAATCCAGAATTAGAAAAAGAGATTTATAGTTATTTTCCAAATGCAAAATTAAATTTAGAGGGAAAGAGATTTTCCAAAAATGAGTTGATTGAATTTATTGGCGATGCTGATGGAGTTATTGTTGGACTTGAGAAAATTGATGATGAAGTTTTAGAGAAATGTCAAAATGTAAGAATTGTTTCAAAATATGGAGTTGGTCTAAATAATTTAGAATTTACAAAAGAGAATGTAAAAATTGGTTGGACTGGCGGAGTAAATAAGCTTTCTGTTGCAGAAATGACACTCGGATATTTTTTGATGCTTTCGCGAAATTTGTATCAAACTTCAAATCAATTAAAAGATGGAATATGGAATAAATCTGGTGGATTTCAGCTTTCTGGTAAAACAGTTGGAATTATTGGAGTTGGACATATTGGAAAAGAAGTCATTCGACTTTTAGAACCGTTCAATTGCAAAATTTTAGTAAATGATATTATTGAGCAAGATGAATATTATAAATCAGTTGGAGCGACAGAAGTGTCAAAAGATGAAATTTACAAACAATCTGATTTTATAACTATTCACACACCATTTGATAAAACAACCGAGAACCTCATCGGCAAAAAAGAGTTTGAAACTATGAAAAAAAGTGCTTTTGTTGTAAATTCCGCGAGAGGTGGAATTATCGATGAGGTCGCACTTAAAAATGCACTTTTAAGTGGAGAGATTTCTGGCGGTGCAATTGATGCTTATGTTTCAGAACCACCAGAAGATAAAGAGCTTTTGACTTTTCCAAACCTAATCACAACTCCGCATATTGGAGGAAATTCAAGAGAAGCAATTTTAGCTATGGGAAAAAGTGCTATTTCCCATTTGAAAAATTTTTTTCTATAAGTATTTATCTTTGAGTTTGTCGTCTTTCATCATTTTGACAACTCTCACTAAATCCTCTGGAGTATCAACTGCTTTTGTGATAAATTCAGTATCAACCATTTTCACTTTTTGCCCGTTTTCAAGAATTCTCATCATATCAACAGACTCGACAATTTCAAGTGGTGTTGGAGTCATTTCATTGTATTCAATCAAAAAATCTCGTTCATACGGAATTACACAAACTTGTTTTTTCATTGGAACATCTAAGACACCTTTTTTTCGGCTTGGAATTGGTTCTCGAGAAAAATAGAGTGCATTATTGTTTTTATCCATCACAACTTTTACTTCATTCGGGTCTTCAAACTCTTCAACTGTTTCTAAATTTGCAACAAGATTTGTAATTTTTGCCTCATTTTTAACAACTGGTTCGATAGCCTGATCAATCATTTCAGGAAAAGTTAAAGGTTCGTCGCCTTGCACAAGAACCATAATATCAACTCGGTTTCCTGTCTCTTCTTCAATTTTTAACATTGCTTCGGCACATCGATCTGAAGCTCTTTCATGCTTATCACTTGTCATAACTGCTTTTGCACCAATTGATGTCGCATAGTCAAAAATCACTTTATCAGGTGTTGCGATATAAACTTCGCTCAAACTTTGACTCATTTTGCTACGAAAATAGCAGTGTCCAATCATTGGCATACCTAAAATTTCTGCCATTGGTTTTCCTGGAAAACGACTTGAACCCATTCTTGCTGGAATAATTGCTATATTATTCATTCTATTTCTCCTTGACTTTATTTATTAAATTTCATATAATTTCGGAAATTATATTCATTGCGATGAATTTCCTACGGGACTCCCCTTACGAGGGGTTATCTAAAACAAATCTCTAAATTTTCTTCTTAAACTTTCAAAAATTTCTAAATTTATTGTTCCAGATTTGTATTTTAATCTTCTAGAATCAAAAGTTTTTGTTTGATTAAAAACAGCAAAATTTGTTTTGTCTTTAAATTCAAATTTAAAAGAGTAGTGTTTATTTCTCTGCTTTTGTGTTGTTAAAGGAATTCCCAAAAATGTGTTGTGTGTAAATTTCTTTAAAATTAAAACAGGTCTTAAAAACTCTTCACCTTTTCCATAGATTTCATTTCCAACATTATGTCCAATATTTGCAAACCAGACTTCTCTCTCTTTGAAATTAATTTGCCTTTTTTCAGAAACTTGTTGTTGAATTAAGCTCCAACTATTTATTTTTGCTCTATTCGGAAACTCAATCATCTTTTTTCCATCTCTAACAGAATCACCAAGAAAAAAGAAGTCTAAACTGTAAGCTAGAAATGTGCAACCCTCGTTCATTCTTTGAATAAATTTATCTGGATTTGATTCAATCACATGGAAACCATAAGGAATTTTGTTTTTTTCACAAGCAATTCGCACTTTTTCAATTGCATCTTTGACCTCATCGCGATGGTATTCCCCAGGAGTTCCCATGCTTCCAGAAAGATCATAAGGTCCGACAATTGTTCCGTCAATTCCATCAACTGCTAAGATTTCATCAATATTTTCAACAGCTTCAATATGTTCAATTTGAGCAATAATTACAGATTCTTCGCTTACCCATTTTTTATACTTTTCAAATTCTGTCCCGTATCCTTGAGCACGATAAAGTCCAACTCCGCGATTTCCTTCTGGTGGATATTTGACATAGCTTACAGCCTCTTTTGCTTCTTTCTCATTTTTCACCATTGGCACAATCACACCATCAGCACCCATATCCATCACTTTTTTAATTATGACCTCTTCATTTTTACTAACTCGGACAAGTGCCTTGATCTTTTTTGCCTGAATTGTTGAAATCAAAATTTTTGCTTCACTCAAATCAATTGTTGTATGTTCCATATCAATACAAAGCCAATCAAATCCACCTGTTGCCATAATTTCAACAACGGCAGGATTTCCAATTGTGATCCAAGAACCAATTGTCAATTCATTGTTTTTTAATTTCTGTTTTAAGCTCATCTATTTTCGCTTTTTTATAAGTTTAGCAGGAACTCCACCAACTACTGAAAAAGGTTCAATATCTTTTGTAACAACTGAACCAGCCCCAATTACTGAACTTTTTCCTATTTTTGTATTCGCAGTTATTACAGAATTTGAAGAGATCCAAACATCATCTTCAAGGATAATTTCACCATAAGAGTGTCCTTGTTTCATAATTGGAACATCTATCTTTTCAAAAGTATGATTAGAAGCTCTTAAAACACAGTTTGGTGCAATTGCACAATCATTTCCAATTTCTATTTTTCCAAAAGTTGCACCAAGTTGAGAATTTGTATTCATTGAGAAATTATTTCCAATTTTTAAGAATCCTTTATCATGAGCATAAACATATGAATTCTTCATAAATGTAATATTCTTTCCAAGTTCTATATTTTCAAAACCAGAAATTGTTACATTTTCTTCTATTTTAAATATTCCACTAGTTGATTTAAAAAGATTTTTGTATCCATAATATCTAAGCTTTATTCCAATTTGTGTAGGTATTGATCTTAAAAAAGCGATATAAATTTGAAATAGGAGTTTTTTCATATTATTCTCCAAAGACTGTGCAAGGAATTCCATCTGAATTTTCAATTCGTAGAGGAGAAACAAAAATTTTAGAAAGAGTTTTTACATTTCTTAAATCCATATCTTCCAAAATTAAAATAGGTTTTTCTGGATTCAAAAACTTTTTATGAGCTTTTCGACCTTCAATTCGATTTTGAAAACTAGAAATTGAAATTGAGTCAAAACCAATAATTCTAATTTTTGGAAAATTGGAAATTAAATAATCATAAAGTTTTTCTGAAAAACCGTAATTCTCTTTCCAAAATTTTTCTTCTTCTCGAAAATGACAAATTCCCGTTTTGATAATAAGTATATCGGAATCTCTCTCATTTATTTTCTCTAACTGTTCAATGACATCATCGTAAATCAAGAAATCTTTGGGCTGAATTTCAATAAAAATAGGTTGATTAAAAAACCAAAAATCTGCTGAAAAATCTGTAATTGTTTGACCATTTTGGTGAAAATGAAAAGGCATATCAAGATGTGTTCCAATATGAGTTGTTGTGGAAATTGAAGAGTCATTTGCAACATCTCCATTCAAAATAGAACTCTTTTTTTCAATCTCAAACCTGTTTCTATTTCCATAAGTTGGAGTTTCTGAATTTAAAAGATAGGATAAAAATTTCACTGTTTTCCTAATTTTTTCTACAATTCTATTAAAAAAGGGAGATAAGTTGAAAAAAGCTATTATTTTTGGCGGGAGTGGATTTCTTGGAAGTTATGTCGCAGAGGAACTTTTAAAAAGAAAATATAGAGTTGTAATTGCGGATGTTTTAGAACCAGAAAATAAAAATATTGAATTTCACAAAATAGATATTTTGGACAAAGAAAAAGTTTTTGAAATTGTCAAAGGAGCTGATTTTGTTTATAACTTTATCGCAATTTCAAATCTTGATGATGCAATTCACAAACCTATCCAGACAATGAATATTAATGTTTTAGGAAATATGAATATTTTAGAAGCTTGTCGAGAAAATGGAAAAATTGAAAGATTTATCTATGCTTCAAGTGCTTATGCTCTTTCAGAAGATGGCTCTTTTTATGGAATTTCAAAGCGAACAAGTGAAAAAGTAATTGAAGAATACCAAAAAAGATACGGCTTAAAATACACAATTATTCGATACGGTTCAGTTTATGGCGAAAAAGCAAGTCATAATAATTATATTTATAACTTGATTTCTGATGCAATGAAAACAGGAAAATTGGTTTATAAAGGCGACGGTGAAGATATTCGCGAATATATTCATGCAAAAGATACCGCAAAACTTTCAGTTGATATTTTGGAAAACAGTGATTTTGAAAATGAACATGTAATTTTAACAGGAATTGAAAAGATGAAGCGAATTGAACTTTTAACAATGATAAATGAAATTTTGGGAAACAGATTTGAAATTGTCAATATTGATAGAAATCATCTTGGACACTACAAAATTACACCATATTCGTTCAATCCGACAGTTGGAAAAAAACTTGTTGCTAATCCATTTATGGATTTAGGTCAAGGACTGCTCGAATTGATTCAAAATATTTCAGATGAGAAAGAGTAATTTTTGTCGGAGAGTTTCCGACAATTTTTCACTCTAAAATTAAAATTTTCCCGCTAAATCCAAAAGTTTGGTTTTCTGTCAAATTGACTTTTAATAAAATAAGAGTATCTCCAGCATAGCCGTCCAGAATTTCCTCGTAAAGTGAAAGTGAATTTTGAAAACTTGAAATTCCCGAAACTCCAAACTCAACATTTAAAGTCGTATTTGCTTTAATAAATGAAGAAATCGAACCAATTTCTTCAGGAAAAAGTCCCATAACTTTGGACATCGAAATTTCAGTTTCGCCATTTTCATTTGAAACAATTTCAATATCGTTTAACGGTTTTGACAAAATAACAGTTGAATTATCTGAACGAGTTCCAAAAAGTAAAACTTTACTTCCTCCGCTCAATTTTCCATCTATATCCAAACTCATTTCAGGAACAAGAAAAACAAAGTTCCTATTTGTTCCGACCTCATCGAGTTTGAAAAAGAGAGTTACAGTTTGTGGATTATCAAGTTGAAATTCCATCGAAATATTTAAAGCAGAAAGAGAAATTGGTAAAGAATATTCGATGTCAGGAAAGTATCCGTTTTCAATTTCTAAAACTCTATTTTCATCACTGCTTCCAAAAATAATTGTGTCTCCAACAAGTTTTAAATCGTAATTTTCAGGTGTGGCAGTTTCTGTATTTTCCAAATTGTCATTTGTAGAATTTTCAGTTTCTGTATTTTCTAAATTGTCATTTGTAGAATTTTCAGTTTCTGTATTTTCTAAATTGTCATTTGTAGAATTTTCAGTTTCAATGTTTTCTTCAGTTTCAGTTTCAGTTTCTGTATTTTCCAAATTGTCATTTGTAGAATTTTCAGTTTCTGTATTTTTTTCAATCTCAGTTTCTGTATCTGTATTTTCTTCAGTTTCAGTATTTATAACTGTTTGACTATTTTCACTATCTCCATTTACAATAATATTTGTGTCGCCGTCATTGACAATTTGAGTATTTGTATTTTCATCACCGTTGTCAATTTCAGTTTCACTGTTTTCAGGTTCAGAAATTTCAGGCTCAAGTATATTTTCTTCAACTTCTTGTTCAGTAGTTTGAGAAATTTCAGTCGCATTTTGTTCATAATCAAGAGTGTTGTCATTTTCTGTTGAAATTATATTTTCGTTTTCCATTGAAGTGGTATTTTCAACTTGAGTAGAATTTGTATTTGAGTTAGAAGAATCCTCACCGCAACTTGTAAAAAAGAGGAGAAGAGAAGTTGCAATAAAATATTTTGTCATATTTATCCTTTGTAAATTGAGTTTGCTTTTATAAAACTCTGTTTTGGAATTTCTGTATATTCTCGACAAACTGCACCGCTACCGATAAAACTATTTTCGCCAACAAGAACTCCGCCGTTTAAAATTGCACCAGTAGAAATATGGCAACTGTTTTCAACAATCGCATCATGTTCAACAAGTGATTTAGAATTTAAAATAGAGTTTTCACCGACTTTTGCGGAGGCATTTACAATCGCACCATGCATAACAACTGTTCCATTTCCAATTTTTGCATGTCTTGAAACAATTGCAAATGGCGAAACTATTTTAGGTAAAAAGAAGCCTAAATCTTGTGCCAATTTAAAATATCGAATTCTTGGTTCTGGATTTTTGACTTGCCCAATCGTTACTATTGCAAAATCAGTTTGATTTTTAAATTTAGCTAAATCTTCACCAGTTCCTAAAATTTTGTATCCGAGAATATAAGTTCCAATCTTACTTTCATCATCGTCAAGAATGCCTAGAATTTGGAATTTGTTTTCACTCTCAATAACATCAATTACAGATTTACAGTGTCCGCCACCACCAATTAAGATTATTTTATCTTTTTTAGAATTCAAGAAGTTCCTTTTATAATTTTTGAGAATTCTATCACTCTTTTGTTATCTATTTTTTGGTAAAGTAAGAATATTTATTAAAAATTTTAAAGGACTTATTCTTGATAAGAAACACTCTTTTAATCACTTTCCTGCTTTTTTCTCCACTTTTTGGTAAAGAAAAAAAAGCCGATGAGGTCGATCATGTTGCACTTGCTTCTATTTTAATTCGTGATGGCTACAATGATAGAGCTTTAGCCTCTCTAAAAGAAGTTGATTTATACAGTAAAGAAGTTGATTTTGTCCGCTTTTTTACTCTTCGTGGTGTCGCAAAAATGAAATTAGAAGATTATCGTGGTGCAATTATCGATTTTGAAGAATCTTTTTCGCGAGGAAACAGTGAAACTCAAATTCGAGTCTATATGGCAAAAGCTTATTTCACAATAAAAAATTACACCGAAACTATTGAAATGCTAAATTTAGTTCCTGAAATTGCAAATGCCGATGAAAAACTTATCAGCATGAAAGCTCAGGCTTATTGGCTAAATAATCAAAAATCTGAAGCACTCGAAACTCTTAAAATTGGAATTAAGAAATTTCCAAATTTTGCAACTCTACATCGACAAAAATTTTTCTACCTCATCGATTTGAAACTTTTTCAGTCGGCAAAAGATAGTGGTTTAAAGTATTTGGCGATAAATAAAGAAGTTGAACCGTCAGACTATTTGCGAATTGGAAATGCTTTCCGAAAAAGTGGTGATTTTCCTGAAGCTCTCCGTTTTTTACAATTGGCACAATTGAAATATCCAGATAATGCGGAAATTTTGATTGAAATGGGACAAACTTATATTGACAAAGGTGAATTGCTTTCCGCTGCACATGTTTTTGAAAAAGCTTCTCTGCTTGATAATAAATATTCACAAGAAGCAAGTGAGCTTTTCCGTCGTGTCAAAGATTTCTATCACACACTCTATTTAAATGCGAAAATTGTTGATCAAAAAGAGAAGATGAAACAGCGACTCGCTCTCTATCTTGAATTGGGACAATTTGAAAATGCCGCAGCAATGGAAAAAGGTTTGAGTCGAATTGGTCTTCTTGATGACGATAATATGCGATATGCTCTAGCTTTTGCTCTTTTTAAAATTGGAAAATATGATCGAGCTGAGAGACACTTAAAATATATTACAAATTCTGACATATTTAAAAAATCTACTCAACTACGAGCTTCAATGGTAGATTGTCAAAAAGATTTTTGGAGTTGTAACTGAGGGTTTGGGGATTTCCCCAATCATGAAAGTTCTATTTTTAAACAAGCACCTCGTAAATCTTGACCGTTTAAAAAGAATGTCTTATTACTTGCCGTCAAGTGTCCTAAAAGATGTTCTTCTACTGTAATTTTGCTAATGTAAAGTCCCATTCCTCTACCTTGAGTCTGAAATTGAGTTGTGAAATATGGGTCAAAAATCTTTGCCTCAATATCTTCATCAATTCCTCCACCAGTATCGCAAATTTCGATAATAAATTTTTCGTCAAGCCCACGATCAATTTTCATTGCCTTAATTTGAATGAGTGCCTCTTCTGGATTTGTTCTTTCAATCGCCTCTTTGCTGTTTTTCAAAATATGCATCAGTGTTTGAACAAAACTTTGTCGATATGTGTTCAATTGTAAAGTTTCAGAAATTTCTAAAAAAGTCCCAATTTTTGAACCTTCTGCACTAATTCCCTGCATTTTTAATGCCTCTTTTACAGCATCAACAACTTTAAATCTCTCTTTTGTGTGTTCAGGAGCAAAATAGTTTGCAAATTGATCAATTGTTTCAGACATATTTCTTAGAAATTTATTTGTGTCCGAAATCACACCTTCAAGATATTCTCCATCAAGCTCACCATCTTCATAAGTTCCCCGTAAATCCTCAAGTGTCAGACCCATGAAATTTAGTGGTTGTCGCCATTGATGTGCAATATTAATTAACAATTCACCCATTGAAGAGAGTTTTGACTGCTGGATCATAATTTTTTCTCTCTTCTCAAGTTCTATTTGTTGAAAAAGAATTTTTGCACTCTCATAAACAGTTTCAAGAAGCTCTTCAGGATTTGCACTCTTTTTAATGTAACCATTTACACCAATTTTAATAGATTCAATTAAAAAATGCTCTTCACTAAAAGAGGTTGTTAGAATAACTGGAGTGTTGTGATCTATCCGTTTTATAAAACGAGCCATCTCAATTCCACTCAAATTTGGCATATTAATATCAGTAATAACAATATCATTTCTTTTTTTGTTAAAAATCTGAAGACCAACATCACCATCTTCTGCTAAATCTATCTCTTTAAAATATGGCTTTAAGATTGTTTCAAAAAATCTTCGAGCTGTTTTTGAATCATCAACATAAAGAAGTCGTAGCTGATGTGTATATTTGTATAACTTTTTGCTATCAAAACGATTTAATTTTTTTCTACTGTTTTTCATAAAAAATAATACAAAATCCCGATAGGGAGAATGCTTTTCCTTTCTTTGATGATCTATATTTCTAAAACGACATTTTAATGAATTTGTGTATTATATATATAACATTTAAGTAAAATTGCAAAAATCTATTTTGGAGATTGAAATGCAATTTTTAATACTAGCAAACTTTATTCTATTTATTTCTGGCTGTTCTTTTAATGAAAGTGAGATCGAAGAACCAAAAATTATTCTACAAGAGAGCATAGTTGTAGAGGAGAGTTTTAAACCAGTCTCAATTAGGGATGGTTTAATTGAGATGGAGAGAGATAATCGTGGTGATTACATAGTTCCCGCAATGGTTCTTATTGAAAATGGTGAATTTGAGATGGGAGATTCTCTTGGAATTGGAAATAGTAGCGAACTGCCTGTTCATAAAGTTAAATTTAATTATGAGTTTTTTATTGGAAAATATGAAGTTACTTTTGATGAGTATGAAAAATTTGCAAAAGCGACAAAAAGAAGAATTTCTGCACCTTTTATTGAAAAAGATTTTCCAATTACAGAAGTGAGTTTTGAAGATGCAAAAGCATATGCAAATTGGTTGAGTGAGAAAACAGGTGATAAATATCGACTTCCAACTGAAGCGGAATGGGAATTTGTAGCTCGGGCAGGAACAAAAGAGAGATTCTTTTTTGGAAATAGCACAAAAGATTTAGGACACTATGCGGTTTTTGAAAACGAGACACATCCAAATCGAATTGGTGAAAAATTGCCAAATCAATTAAATATTTACGACCTTATCGGTAATGTTTGGGAGTGGTGTGAAGATTGGTATGTTGAGGATTATTCACAAGCAACAAGAGATGGAAGTGCTTACAAGATTCAGACTGATAGCCGAGTTGTTCGGGGGGGTTCTTGGAATGATGTTCGGGACAATTTAAGAGTTACAACAAGAACTGGATTTCCGCAAACTGTAAAAATGAATGATACTGGATTTCGTCTTGTTATGGAAATTTCAGAGTAGATTTGTCGGAAATTTTCCGACAGGTTTTTAACTCAGGTTTTCTATATTTTCTGAAATATCTCCGCTGAAAATCCCACTCACAAGAGAGATGATATCTGGATTATGTTCTCGAATTTTTGAAATATTTTCAGAATTGATTCCACCAATTGCACAAATCGGAATTGAGAGTTCATTTTTTGCTTTTGACAAAACTTCCAATGGAACAGTGTAGGATTTTGGTTTTGTTGGCGATTTAAAAAAACTTCCAAAAGCAACATAATCAGCACCAGATTTTTCCATCTCTTTTGCTCTATCAATATCTCCGTAACAAGAGACTCCGACAAAACCTGAAAAAATCTTTTTAACTTCAGAAATATCTAAATCATCTTCTCCAACATGAACACCATGTGCTTTTACTTTTTCTGCAAGTTCAACTCTATCATTTAAAATAAAAAGTCCGTTTTCTTTGTCGATGAGGTCTCGAAGCTCTTTTACAACTTCAAATATCTCACCATCTTTTGCACTTTTATTTCTGTATTGGAAAATTTTCACACCTTTTCCCAAAGCCTCTTTCACTTTTTCCACAACACTGCTATCTGGTGTCAAGACCTCATCGGTAATTGCATAGAGTCCTGATAAATTTAAATTCATTTTGAAACCTCTCCAATTCTTTTTTCAACTGATTCGATTTTTGATTCTAATCTATTTGATTTTCCTTTCCGAATATCAAACTTAAGAACTGAATAGACCCTATTTACACTCATCTCCTCTAATTTGTTGTAGCATTTTTCAACCAAATCAAGAGCATCTCGAATGTTTTCAGTCTCAACAATTGTTGCCATTGGGGTCAATTTGTAAGGAAAACCGCTCTCTTTTACAACTTTCACAACTTGGCTAACATAGTCGCCTTTGCTCTCACCAACATCAGTCGGAAACATCGCAAATTCTAGTAAAAAACTGTTCATAATCTCTCTCCAAATTTTTAAAATTCTACCAACTCATTTAAATATTTTTTGTTAGAGTTTTTTAACGGTAAAAAAGATTCAGAATTTAAAACTCTTAAATTATTAAAATATATTAAAACAGTAGCTTGGTAGCTTATTTTGGTAAAATTGAGAAAAATTTGAAAGAATTCCATGAACATTGAAGAGATACGAGCCGACATATTTAAGTTATTTGATTTACGAATTGATAAAGATGATCCGATTTGGGCATTTCTCTATGCAAATAGGGAAGTAATTAGAAATCTTGAAGATATTCTACAACTCTCAAAAGCTGAAAATAGAGAATACCACAAAAACTTAAGATTAGAACTTGAAGAGTTCCGAAAAGTTGCAAAAGATAGTGTTCATACAGCAATTGAGCAATTTGACTTTCGACTTGACGAATTTCATCGAGATATTGCAAGAACTGAAAAACATCATCAAGAAGTTACAGCATATCAGGATCGTTTTCGTTCAGAGCTGAAAAAAGATTTTGATAATAAACTAGAAAATATGTCGGGAATTTTTGACTCACATCTCGTTGCAATTGAGGAGAGAATTAATAATATTATCGAAGCTGTTGATTACACAAGATTCAGTGATAGTGTTGAGCGAGAAGTTTCTGATGTTGTAAAACGATCTCTTCACGAAATCCGAGCGGGTGTCTCTATTAATAAAAAGGGAATTGAGAATTTAAGAGAATTAAAAGATGAAAATGAATCGACAATTAGGCGACTTGAAAACAGAATTTCAACAATCACAACACTTGGAGTTCTTCAAACTGTGCTTTTTGGAGCTTCACTAACACTCTTAGGAATTGTCTATTTTTCACAGGAAAAACTAACATTTACAATAGAAGAGCCAAAAGAGATTGTCCAAGAAGTTTCCACAGAGAAATAGATGGGAAAAGTAATATCTTTCGCAAACTTCCAGAACTCTTCTGGAAAAACAACTTTTATAATTGAGACTGCGAAAACTCTTCAGCGGTCTGGAAAAACAAGCATTTTAATTGACTTTGATCCAAAAGGTGATTTAAGCAGAGAATTTGGAATTTCTCAAAGGGATTCTATTCTTCAAATAATTTCTCGACAAAAAGATTTTCATGATGTTATTCAAAAAACAGAGTTTGAAAACACTCTTCTTTTGCCGTCAAGCTTAAAACTTGCAAAAACAACAAATGAAGACTTAAAAGGTATCAATGAAATCATAAGCTATTTAAATGGAAAATTTGATTATATTATGATTGATACTCCACCGTATTCATTGCCAATTTTGTCAAAAACTTTAGAGATTTCAGAAAGAGTGATTTCTCCAGTCGTATTTAATAAATTGACACTTTATAAAACAGAGAAGTTTTTAAATTTTGCAACAAATGAGAAAGTGAAACTTGTGCCGAACAAATATAGCGATTATGATATTCCATTTTTTGCAAATATGTTGAAAGATCACAAAGAACTTTTTATCGAGAAAAATTCACACTTTGTAAAGATTGATGAAAATTTTCGCGGAGATTGGCTAACACTAATCGATTTTTAAATCGGTAATTAAAATCTGTGTAGTTATTTTGGTAATTCCCCAAAATTGGGGAAAAGATTTTAGAAAATAATAATTCCTGCGAAAATTCCAAATAGAATTGTTCCAAGTGCAAAAACTGTTTGTGAAACTGTTTCCCATCCTGAGATTTTCTCAATTTCACTTTTTTTGCTTTCATCAAAATAGATAAATTTTACAATCCAAGAATAGTATCCGACTGAAATAGCAGAATTGAAAAATGCAATTAATGCGACCCACCAAAATCCACTTTCAACCACCGCATAAAATACGACTGCTTTTGACATAAATCCTGCTAAAAGAGGAATTCCTGCTAATGAAAAAAGTTGAATTGTAAAGAAGAGTGCAATTACTGGATTTCGTTTTCCAAGACCTTTTAAGTCATCAAGATTTTTCACTTTTGCAATATCAAGAAGTAGGAAAATTGATGTTTGCATAAAAATATATGCGACTGCCATATAAATAATTCCATTTCCTGCAAAATCAGAATCAACTGCGACAAAAGGCAAAATCATATATCCCGCTTGAGCCACCGAAGAGTAAGCTAGGATTTTTGATACTCGGGTTTGGAAAAGTGCTGAAAAATTCCCAAAAAACATCGATGCGATTGAAATTCCTAAAAATAGGTAAGTAAAGTCATTTTCAATAATATAAGCTTGGAAAAGTCGGAAAGTCCCAACAACAATTACACTTTTTACAAGTCCCGAGATAATTGCGACATGAACAAAATTTCCTTTTGTGTAAGTTGTGATTGCCCAATTTTGCATTGGTAAAACTGAGAATTTGTAAAAAACTCCAAGAAAAACAAGCACAAGCCCAAAATATGATAAATCTGAAAGTGGTTCTAAATTTTCTAGGAAAAACTTGTTGTAAATTTCTGAAGAGATGTCTCCACCGCCAACAACAAAAAGAGCTGTTCCCAAAAAGATAATTCCACTCGCAATTGCACCCATTATAAAAAGTGTTACCGTTGCTTCCGCTTCATCTCGATTTGTGATTTTTGAAAGCAGAATAAATGAAATTATTGAGAGTGCTTCAAAAGTGATTACAAATTCCACGACACTTTTTGCTTCTAAAAAGAAGAAAGATGCCACACCTAAAAATAGAGTTTGTAAAGCTGTTACTCCGTCTTTAATGTGCAAGAGAGTTGCAGAAAGTGCAATTAGTAAGACAATTGGAAAAATCCCATTTGTTACAAGCGGAATTGTTGAAAAGAGAACGACAATCGCGATGTATTTCCACAATTTACCAAGCATCGGCAAAAGAAGTGCCGTTACGAACATTGGAAAAGCAGTTATCATTAAAATACTCCTTTTATAGAATCAAAGATTGGTTGAGGGTAGAGTCCAAAAATTAGAATTACAAGAGAAAAAAGAATAAGAGAAGCTTTTTCCATAATTCCCATTTGCCACTCAATTTTTGCAACAACTGGAGAGATTTCGCCATAAATTACTCGTCGGAAAGTCCAAATAAAATATCCTGCACTTATAATTGAACCGAGAGCTAAAATTGCCAACATGTAACCCCAATGGCTAATTGCTGAAACAAAAACTGTTAGTTCGCCGACAAATCCCATTGTTCCTGGAAGTCCGAGAGAAGCTAATCCTGAAAATACAAAAATTGCACTAACAAGCGGAGCTTTTTGCATAATTCCTCCCATATCTTTCATTTCCCAACTTCCTGTTTTGTGATGGAAATATCCCGCAATTAGGAAAAGTGGTGAAATTACAAAAGCATGTGCGATCATTTGATAGACGGCAGAAGAGAGACCTTCGACTGTTAAAGTTGAAACCGCAATCATAACTAGACCCATATGGGAAATAGAAGAGTATGCAATCAATTTTTTAACATGAGTAACGGAGAGTGCTAGAATTCCCGCAAAAAATAGTGTCGCAATTCCAAAACCTAAAATTACACCTGAATATTGCGATGAGGTTTCTGGAAAAAGAATAATAATAAATTTGATAAAAGCATAAGCACCCATTTTAAGAAGAATTCCCGCAAGAACTACTGAAATTGGAGATGGAGCTTGAACATGGGCATCTGGTAACCAAGTGTGAAATGGAAACACTGGGATTTTGACAAGAATTCCAAAAAGAAGTAACCACCAAATCAATTGACTATTTTCAATATCACTTTCCGACATTAGAGTCAATTCAAAAGTTCCAAAGTTTTGGAAAAGCAGGAAAAATCCAACAATCATAAACATTGATGCGACATGTGTGTAGAGGAAAAATTTAATTGATGCATAAATTCGGTTTTCCGCACCCCAAATTCCGACTAAGAAGAAAATTGGAACAAGTGTCAGTTCCCAAAAAATATAGAACCAAAGAAGATTTGTTGTTAAAAAAACTCCAAAAATCGCACCTGAAAAAAGTAAAAGAAGTGAAAAGTATGTTTCATTCTGATCCCAACTTGACATCGCAACAAGAATAAGTATCGATGAGGTCAGCAAAAGCATGATTGAAGCTAATTTATCAACTTGCAAAGTGAGAGCAAAACCAAATTTTTCTACATTTAAAAACTCACCTAAAAATAGATAGCCGTCTCCGACTTGCTGAAAAATTGTGATTGAGAGATAAAAAAGAGCCACAAAATATCCTAAAGTTAGGTATTTTGCAAACTTCTTTTCGTAAATAGCAACTGGTGCTAAAAATAGCGGTAGAAATATTGAGGCTAAATATACCATTACTACTCCATAAAAGTTATATATCGAATAATAGGACAAAATCCTTTTTAAGATTTTAAACTATTGATTCAACTTCTTTTCTATGAAGGTTTATTTTTTAATATTTGCTTTTTCCATTGCCATTAAAATATGGAGAGTCCCTTTTTCATCGATCCACTTCTCTTTGACAAAAGAGAAATTTAGGGAGTTTTGTGAAGTCTGAATAAATTTGTATGATGATTTTGTTTCAATATTAGTTCCTGAGCTTCTCTCAAAAATGGATTTGATTTCAACTCGGATATTTTCGCTTAAATTAGATCGTGCGGAAGCTTCGGCAATAGTTCTTTGAAGTGCAAAGTTTGGCATCTTTTCAGCAGAACCAACACCGTAAATATAGACCTCATCGCTACTTTTTCCAAAAACCCAATTTGGTTTTTCTCCGTGGAGGAGAGTGGAAAAAAAGAGGAGTGAAAGAAATAGATTTTTCATATTAATCTTCCTTAAATTTTGCTCTAACCTGCTTAAGAACTGCTTTGTGAATTTGTGAAATTCTTGATTCTGTAATTTTTAAAATTGCACTAATCTCTTTTAAATTTAACTCTTCAAAATAGTAGAGCTGAATTACAAGTTGCTCTCGCTCTGTTAAGGTCGCAAGAATATCTTTTATCTTATCAATTAAATCGGCACTTTCTAATTTTTCCATCAAGTCATTTTCAGTATCTTCAAAATCAACATGATCTGTAATTGGTAAGACTGTATAAATTTCAGAAGCCCGTCGAGCCTCCCGAACTTTCTCAATGGAAATATCAAGCTCTTTTGCAATGTATTGATTTGATGGTTCGCTATTGTGTTTTGTAATGTAATTATCAACAAGATGATCAATATTTTTTACAAGTTTTCTACCGTTTCTGCTCATAATATCAAGCGAACGAAGATAGTCCAGCATTGAACCATAAACCCGTTTTTTTGCATATCCCCAAAATGAATCGTTTTGAGTTTCGTCGTATCTTCTTGCAAGTTTTACAAGCTCTTCTGTTCCGATTGAAACAAGATCTGAATATTCTATAAAACTAGGCAGTCTCTCTTTTAATCGAAATGCCATTGACTTAACAGCAGGGAGATACTCTATCGCTAATTGATCTTTCTGGTATTTTAATTCACTTTCATAACCCATTTACTTTTGACTCTCTTCTATCTTTTCAAGTTGCGCATCAATTATTGCATCATAATTGAAGTGATTTGGCATAAACTCTTTTTCTGTTTTTTGTAAACTATCTACGATCTTATCAAGTTCTTTTTCAAGAGTGTTTTTTGGAAATTTCTGCTCAACTTTCAAATCAATATTTTTAATGTAAATTGCAAGAAAGAGATTTCCAAAAGAGTAAAAACCTAATGTAATTAAAATTGTATAAGCGACTAATTCATCTGGAGAAGATCCGACAATTGTGCCGTAAAAAAGTCCGACAAAAAAACCGAAAACAGTGATGAAACTCTTTATATTTGCAATTGACATATGAAACCTTAATTATTGAATTGTTTTACAAGCCTACTGAAGAGACCTCCAAGACCAGCATTGTTTTCGCTATTTTCTGTTATTTTATAGTGTTGGAATTTTTTTGCAATTTCACGAACAATTTTATTTAAATCATCAGTTGGAGTTGTATAAGGAAACTCTTTTGCAAAAAGAACTCGTTTTTTAATTGCTGTAACAACATGTTTATCTTTTGATACTCGTCCAATATACTCCAAATTTAGTTTATGTCCGATATTTATCCGAGCGACCTTTTCAATTTTCCCGTAAATTGCAAGAGCTTCTTTGTCAGAAGTTGTTTGATTTATAATCATTCCAATATCATCTCTCTTTTTTGAAAGCATTTTTACCGTTGCATAAGCATCAGTAATTGCGGATGGTTCTGGAACTGTAACAACAATAACATCATCAGCGATATTTAAAAACATCTGTGTGCTTTCTGAAATCCCTGCCCCCGTATCAATAATCATAACATCAAGATCATCAAGAGTCGAAGAATCAGCGATGAGGTCTTCATATGCTGAATGATCTTTATCAAATTTAAAAATCTCATCTCCGCTATCACCAGGGATAAGAGTTAAGTTTGGAAGAATTTTGACAACAATATCTTTAACTCGTGCTTGACCTTTTAAAACATGAACAATATTTTGTCGCACTCGGACATTAAACATAACATCAAGATTTGCAAGACCAATATCTGCATCAAAAATTCCAACTTTATAACCATGACTAGCAAGAACAAAAGCTAAATTTGCACTAATCGTAGATTTTCCAACTCCACCTTTTCCACTTGTAACTGCAATAAAACGGGTTTTCTTCTTTTTTAATTCTTGCTTCTTTGCTTCATTTTTCTTTTCAACCATTTGTTGAAGTTTATTAGCTTGATTAATAGCTTTGCCACTATCATCTATCGCCATCTACATTCCTTTTAAAACCATTTAATAGAGAATTCACAAGATAATCACTTTTTGCAACAATAATATCTTCAGGAACTTCTTGCCCAACAGAAAAATAGCTGATAGGTTTCTGAACTTCATGAACTAAACTGAAGATATTTCCAAAGCCTTTTGTCTCATCAAGTTTTGTAAATATTATTGTATCGATACTCAAAGCGGAAAAACTATCATAACCCGCTTTTAAATCTTCATACTTTAAGCTACTTGGTAAAACCATCGTAACTTCGATGTCAATATCGTGATTATAAGTTCCCTGCTCTAGAAACTCTTTTAGCATATTAATTTTGTCTAAATCATAGGGTGAGCTTCCCATCGTATCAATGAAAATATAATCATTTTGTAGCATGTTCTCAAGTTTTGCCCCAAAATCACTTGGCGATGCAACTGTGTCAATTTGCAATTTCATCATTTTTGCATATTGCGTGAGTTGTTCCAAAGCACCAATTTTATATGTATCAAGAACAAGAAATCCGACTTTGTAAGATATTTTTTGTTCAAGTGTAAAACGAGCAGCAAGTTTTGCAATTGTTGTTGTTTTTCCTACTCCTGTTGAGCCAACAAACATAATTATTTTTTTATTTGGTCTTTGAACAAGGCTTTCCGCACGAACAGGAATCATTTTCCTCAAAATTGTCTTGAAATATCTTTTGACAGTTTCAGAACTCTCCTTCATCTTATGTGGCATATTTTCAATAGAGAGTTTCATAATTAAATCAAGATGTTCCTGATTCATACCGCTCGTTTTTGCAATTTTATAAATCTCAGAAAACTCTGGTGGAATTGATGTCGCCGATTTGTTTTCTGTATTTGGATGTTTCTCTTCCCAAAACATATTTTGAATAAGTTTTAGAGTATCCTTTAATTGACTCATCTCCTTGCGAATTTCATTTAGCTCTGTATTATCTGCTTTTTGCTCAGCTTGTTGTCTATTTCTAGTTTGATTTGTATTTTCTCTTCGTCGAGTGCTATTTGAAACAGGAAAACCGCTATTGTCTCTTTTCTCAAAATCATCATCACTAACTCCACTTTCTATCTTTTTTTGTCGAGTTATTTCAAGAATTTTCTTTGCATTTTCAGTTAAATCAATTTCATTGCTGTTTTCAGTTTTTTTTAGTTTCTGTTTTGGGCGAACTTGACTTGGACGACTATTTTGTTTCTGTTTGACTTTTGGAATTTGTCTCTCTGTAAAATCATCATCTTCTCTCTCAAGTGGATCATCTCCAATTCTTAAATCAAATCCACCGCCATAACTACTGTTAAGACGATTTTGAAAACTATTTCTGCTTTTTGAACGAATTTCCTCTTCACTCTCTTCAGGAAGAGATATAACAACTTCCCAACCTTTGCTTTTATTAAAAATTCCACCTTTAAGGTTTTTTGTTTCTATGAGAGAAATTTCATCTCCATACATAGCAGTGGCTTTTTTCATAGCCTCTTTAACAGAATTGCCCTGAACTTTTTTTACTCTCATTCATTCAGCACAAAACCTATTTTCTAGGGAAGTGCCTTATCTCCTCTCGCAAATTTTTTAGATTCTATCAAATGAGTTAAAGAAAACTATTTTAAAAATTATTTCACCTTTTGTTAGAATATTTGGAAAAAATTGGTTTGATATTGTGAGTCGAAAAAAAGGTTTTATTGCCGAAGAAAAAGCTGTTAAATTTCTAAAAGAGAGAGGTTTCACAATTTTAAATAGAAACTATTATAGTCAGTTTGGTGAAATTGATATTGTTGCAAAAAATAGAAATGAACTCCATTTTATAGAAGTTAAAAGCGGAAAAAATCCTATGCAAAATATGACAGAAAAGAAACTTTTCAAAATTCTTAAAACTTCTGAAATATTTCTACAAAAAATGGAGTGGAGTGAAATTTATAGAGATATTTTTATTGACTTAATTGCGATTTCAGAAAATGAGATCGATTTTATAGAGAATATCTCTTTTTAAAAACTGCTAACATTTGTAAGATTTTAAATTTAGGATTTATTTTGGTAAAAATTGAATTTTTAGGTCCAATTGGAAAAGATAGTATTCAGCTAGATGTTTCATCTCTCGATGAGGTCGGAAAAATTTTAAGACAAGACTCTGAAATTGCTGAATGGCTTGATAAATGTGCAATTGCTGTAAATGATGAGATTGTTTTTGACAAAAACAGAACACTATTTTCTGGCGATAAAATTTCACTTCTTCCGCCAGTTTGTGGAGGTTGATTTTGTTAAAAATTGTAGATGGAGCTGTTCCAGTTGCCGAAACTCTTTCCGAGTGGTATGAAATAGAACATAAAAATAGTTTTGGTGCATTTATTCCATTTGTTGGAACAATTCGAGAAGAGGACGGAATTTCTGGTCTCTCATTTGATATTTACGAACCAATTTTAGAGAAATGGTTTGACAATTGGCAAAAAAAGGCGAATGAGCGGGGAGCAATTCTAAAAATGATTCACTCTAAAGGTGATGTTTTGCTACATGAGAGTTCCTATATTTCAGCTGTTTTTTCACCAAAAAGAGTTGTCGCATTGGAATTAATTAAGGAATTTGTAGAAGATTTTAAAGCAAATGCACCGATTTGGAAATATGACCTCATCGGTGGCAAACGAATTTATGCGGAAGAGAGAAGCACAAAAATTGAGGGAAGCGGTTTAATTTAAAACCCTTTTTTTTCTTTTATCACTTGTGTAGTAATCAAAAAAGTAGTAGATTGATACAAACAGAACTATAACAAGCGGAACTGCATATTCAATATGGTTTTTTGCATAATGTAGAATCTCAATAATAACATCACCAAAAATATAAGCTAACACAATTGTAATTGATGCCCAAATATAAGCACTGATTAAATTTATAATAGCAAACATTTTTGCACTATATTTTGTAGTTCCAATTGTCATTGGAATAATTGTTCTCATTCCATACATGTATCTCTGAACAAAAATAATTACCCAACCATATTTCTGAAGAAGCAGAGTTGCAAGAGCAATCTTTCTTCTCTGTTTTTTTAACTTTTGGTGAATATATTTTCTATTGAAACGACCAATATAAAAATATATCTGATCTCCAATAAATCCGCCAGTTCCCGCAACAAAAATCGCTGTGTAAATGTTCATATCTCCAGTGTGCGACATCGTTCCCGCCATAACAAGACCCATCTCACCCTCGAGCATACTCCAAACAAAAAGTATTACATATCCGTAATCTTTCAACCACTCAATTAGCTGTTGTTCCATAAAATTCCTATAAAGATGATTTTAAATTTTAACACTTTCTCTACGAACTAAAAATCTACTCCTCGAAAAGAATCTCAATAGAGTTTTCAAAGACCTCGATATAAAGCTCTTTCTTTATATTTGAGACCAAACTTTTTGAAGTATATGATTGATTAAAAGAGACAAAAAATAGATTTCTATCCTCTCCGTTTGGATAAGGTGCAATATTTACATCTCTGATTTTTATCTCCTTCTCCTCTTTTTTGTCAAAAATTCTCTTTTTGTAGCTCATAAACCAGAAAAAATCTCTATTGCTATCTAACCTAAAATTTGTGCTGTAAAATGAAATATATTTTTCAAAACCCCCTTTTTCCCAACTAAATAACCACTGATAAAGCGAAGATAGAATAGTTGCAATATCATCTTTTGGGACTCTTGGTAATTTGTCTTCACCAATAATCAGCAGAATTTTTCGATAGTTCTCGATTTTTCTATTTAAATTTTCCAGCAAGTGATTTGAAAGAGCAACACAGCCTTTTGTAAAATTTTCTCTCTCTCCACTCATTGGCATTCCATGTATCCAAATTCCTGAACCCGTTCGACTTAAACTTTTGTCGTAAAGATTCGGATAGGATATTACAAAAGCCATTGGACCATAAAATTGATTTACATTTTTTAATTTATCATTTAACTTATAGACTCCAATTGGTGTTTTTCTATCTCCCTCATACTCTTTCCAGCCACTTTTTTCACCAGTGATCACTTTTTCTGTAAAAAGTAACTCAAACTCCTCTTCTCCCATTCTGTATAAATTTAAGTTTTTGTGATTTTTATCAACAACTATTATCTCTTTTAAATCTTCGTAATATCCAAAAGCTGTATCAATATTTTTTATTCTATTTTTCCAATAATCTTTTGATTGCAAAAGTCTTTCCGCTTCAACTTCTATATTTTGAATTCCATTTTCTCTATAAAAGTCGATGAGGTCATGTCCAAAAATGAGATTTGAAAGTAAAATTATTCTTAAAAATATACTCAATTTCTCTCCTTAAATTTTTATTAAAGAGAGAATCTTATCAAAGAGGGGTGGAAATTGTTTCTAGTTGTTGTGGGAGTTCTTGATGTTTTACTGGTGTTAAATCTATGGAAAAAACTGAGCCTTTTCCAACTTCACTCTCAATTTGAAGAGCCAAATTGTGTAGCTTTAAAATATAGGAGACAATTGCAAGACCAAGACCCATTGACTGTTGGTGTGTGTTGTTATTTACTCGATAAAATCGTTTTGTTACATTTGAAAGATCATTATCTTTTATTCCAATTCCAAAATCTTGAACTCGAATATGATCTTCATCAATTGAAACAAAAACATCTCCGTCGGAATATTTTAGGGCATTTTCAATTAAATTTGTAACAACAAGTTCAATTAAAACCTGATCTGCATAAATTTTATATTCGCTATATTTTTTCTCTATATTTCTATTTTGCCACTCTTTTTTTTGATTCAGTACAATAGCATCAATAAGATTTGATAGGCTGAACACAGAGTATTTTAATTCAAATTTATTATTTTCAAGTTGGACAGCAAGTCTAAGACGATTTAGAAGTTCATCACTTCTTCTACCATTGCTAATAACTTTGTCTATAAATTTTAAATATGTCTCATCAATTCCAAGTTTTCCTAGCTCTTCTCGTAAAATTTGAGAATATCCAATTATTGAACTCATTGGATTTTTTAATTCATGAGAAATTGCACCAAGAAGCTTCTCTTGTTGATAATTTGCAAGTTTTAGTTTTGCATTAAATTTTCTCTTTTTTCGATTCAGTTTGTGAAGTCGATCAATTGTAAATTCTAATTTTTCTCCAATTGAACGAAACTCTATTGAAAAACTTAAATCAATGAATTGTCCATATTTCTTTTTACTAATTTTGTATAAGTATCTGTCAATTTTTTGCAACTCTATTTTTATATTCTTGACAAAACGATAAGCAAAAAGAAAGTAGATTGTTAAAATAAATACAAAAAATATAAAAATTTTGTTTTCGATTTCGCTTCGTAAATAGTCTGGATTATCTTTTAAATTTTCAAAATCTGCTGTTATCATATAATCTAAAAATATGTAACTGCCAATTGTAAAAAAAACAAGAAAGATTGAACCCAACATTAAAATTCTGTAAAGGTCTTTTTTCAAAATGTTTCCTAGAAGTTTGTGAAAGATATTTTTTTTGAAATTTATGGTGCACTGAGCGGGACTTGAACCCGCACACCTACTGGCACTACCCCCTCAAGATAGCGTGTCTACCAATTCCACCACCAGTGCAGTTATAGAGGTTGTGGGGACGAACCCCACAATTTTTTAAAGCTCGATATTAACCTAAGAAAGGGTTAGCGTAAAGAGCAATTAGAGAGATAACAAGTGTATAGATAACTTGTGCCTCGATCATCGCAAGAGCAATGAACATTGTTGTCATAAGCTTTCCACCAAGACCTGGGTTTCTAGCAGTACCTGCAATTGTAGCAGCAGCAGTTGAACCCATACCAACAGCTCCACCAAGAGCAGCTAGACCAAGACCAACACCAGCAGCAAGAACAGAGTAACCAGCGATTGTAGAATCTACATCACCAGCAAATGCTACACCCATGAAAGCAACCATAAATAATAAAACTTTTTTCATTGTTACCCTCCTTATAATTTTTAATTTTTTCCGCTTGAGTCCGTTCGGATAGCGTATCCCTACTTATCACTCGTTTGGAGTTGAAATAGTATTTAAAAATCGCTTAGAAATGACTTAAATTCTTTTTCCATTATCAACAGCTTTTTCAAGTTTTTTATATAAATCTAATATTTCGCCCTTTTTTTGAAGGAAAGAACTCTTGTTTGCAATAAGGTGAGTTGTAGATTCCATAATGGTATCAACGACTCGCAAATTATTTTCTCTCATTGTATTGCCAGTCTCAACAATATCAACAATCATGTCTGCCATTCCGACAAGCGGAGCAAGTTCGATTGAACCGTAAAGTTTAATAATTTCTGGAGAAATAGCTTTTTGAGCAAAGAACTTTTCAGTAATATTTGTCATTTTAGAGGCGACTCGAATATCAGGTTTGTTGTAGTCTAGCTCTTTTCCATTTTCCATTCCAATTGCAACTTTGCAATATCCACCTTTTAAGTCAAGAAGCCGAACAACATCAAGCTCTTTTTCCTCAATAACATCTAAACCGACAACCCCGACATCGGCAGATTGGTGATAAACATATGTTGGAACATCTTGATTTCGGACAAGAAGAAAACGAAAATTTTCAGTTTCTAGGATGAGTTTTCGACCTTCAAATTGAAAATCAAAATCAAAAATCTCTTTAAAAAGTGAAAGAGTGTCTTTGGCAATTCTGCCTTTGGGAAGTGCGACAGTTATCATAAAAAAATGTGAATTAGGAATATATAATTCACTTCTCCTCTCATGGAATTTAATGTCAAAATCTTATCAAAAAGAGAATCCCGCAGATTTGCGGAAAGAGAATTATATATTTTTAAGAAGCTCGTCTCGAATATTTTGGTAGAAAGATTTTTGCACCTCATCGCCAAGAGCAACAGGTGGTCGTCCAGAATCACAAAGTTCTCGCAACTCTTTTTGTAACGGGATTTCACCGAGGAATGGAACATTATAAGCTTCAGAAATCTCTCGACCTCCACCCTCTCCAAAGATGTAGTTTTTTTCACCATCTTTTTCAAGAAAATAGCTCATATTTTCAACAATTCCACCAACTTTTACACCAATGTCTTTAAACATCATAATTGCTCGACTAACATCGTCAAGTGCCACAGTTTGCGGAGTCGTAACAACCACACTTGCAGTAATTGGTAACTCTTGTGCCATTGTCAATTGAATATCACCAGTTCCTGGAGGCATGTCAATTACCAAGAAATCTAAATCACCCCAATTCACATCTTCAAGAAATTGGATTACAGCAGAAACAGCAACAGAGCCTCGCCAAACAAGTGGAGTATCGCTACTTGGAGTTGTGTATCCCACACTCATAATTTTCAGTCCAAAATTCTGATGAGGTGCGATTTTGTCATCTTCCCAAGCTAGTTTTTCACTCTCTGTTCCAGTCATTCGTGGCACATTTGGACCATAAACATCTGAATCAAGAAGACCAACAGAATACCCTTTTTGAGCAAGTGCAATTGCCAAATTCACGGAAACAGTTGTTTTTCCAACACCACCTTTTCCGCTTGTTACTGCAATTACTTTTTTTGCGTATGTTGCTCGGTTGTTTGGTTTTTGAGTTGTTCCATAATTTATGCTCTCTTTTTTTGCTTCTCGTTCAGCCTCTGTTTCCATTTTTGTAATTTGCAAATTTTGGAAATCTGAGTGAAATTTCTCTTCAATCTGATCTCTAATAGTTTTGAAAGCATCTTTACTCGCCATTGAAAGATGAATTTTTAGAGTCTCATCTTCAATTTTTACACTATCTACAATTTTTAATTCACCTAAAGTTTTTTCAAGCTTTGGATATTGTAGATGTTCAATAAATTCTCTAATTTGTTCTGTGTTCAAAATTCTCCTATTCTACTGTTTCTATGATTAAATCAACAATTGCATTTATTTTTTTCTTATTGAAGTTAAGACCGATTTTTTCTTGTTCTGGAGTTGCAAAAGCGGGAATTCCATTCACTTCTAAAACAACATACTCCTCTTTTTCTCGATCGTAAATAATATCAACTCCCGCAATTTCAAGACCTGTAAGTTGAGTAGCTTTTAGTGCCAAATTGACAACATCATCGTTTGGTTCTCGTAAAATAATACTTCCACCGCTAGAGATATTTGTTCGCCAATCATCGCCTTTTGCCTTTCGACCATAAGCAGAGATAAATTTACCATTTACAATATCAATCCGCCAATCTGTTTTGTCATAATCAATAAATTTTTCGAGGTAAAAATAGCGAATATCTGTGTGGTTTAAAAATGGAAGTAGCATTTCAAGAGCCTGTTCATTTTCAATTTTAACAAGACCTACTCCTCCCCAACCGTCAGTCGGTTTATAAACCATTTTTCCGCCCCAAAGATTTAAAATATTTTTTAATTCTCTAACATCATCTCGGTGATAAAGTTTGTAATCTGGAGTTCGAATCCCGTGTTGCCTTAAAAGATGATTTGTTTTAAACTTATCTTCAGTAAGTGCAAAAGCTTGATAGTTATTAACTGTTGGAACTACTCGAGAGAGTGCTTCATAAAGATACATTTGATACTGTGTTTGCTGACCCGCATTGTAAGAAAAGAATAGATCCAAATCTTCCATCACCTGATCTTTACAAATGATTTGACCCTTTTTTGCATAAGCATCTCTAAGGTTTAAATCAGTAACAACTTCAATACCAATTTTTTTAAGTTTCTTTATGAGTTTTTTCTGAATAGCATCGCCACCGCCGTTTTGGTAAAGCCAAAAACCAACTTTTTTATTCACGGGAAAATCCCTCCAATTTATCTCTATGTAGATTTCAAAATTGTATCATAGGAAAAAGAGCTATTTTAAACTTTAAAAATAAGAAAGCGGTGTTAAAATTAAGGATTTTGAAAGTTGTTAAAAAGGTTTAATTCCCGTTAAAAACACGGGAACTCCAGATTATCCGTTCTGTTTCTCTTGCTCTTTTAAGAAGTTAAAAAGAGTTTCACTAATTCCAAATCCACCTGCAGACATTTTACTAAGTTCGTCTCGGAACATTGATTGATAGATTTTATCTCCAGCATCTTCACCAAAAAGTTTGTTTGAGTCTTTCATAGAAACATCAAGTAGAGTTTTTAAAATTATTGATTCAAATTGGTCAGTTTTTTCTCGAAGTTGAGAATCTTTCATTGTCGAAGAGTCGATTCTTTTGAAATCGTTTTGTCGCATTTTTAACATTGTAAGTTCGTTTGTAGCATCAGGTAATTTGTTTAACATTTAGATAACCTCCAAGTCTGCTTGAATTGCACCAGCCTGTTTCATGGCTTGAATAATTGAGATAATATCTTGCGGTTCAGCCCCAAGTTTTTTGAGAGAACGAGTTATATTTGCGATATTGTTCTTTTTTGTCAATACACGACCACCGTTTCTATCAACTGCGACCTCATCGTCAAGTCGCAATGTATTTTCATTTGCAACTGGTAAATTATTTGTAACACCGATTTTAATTGTAATTTTTCCATGAGTGATAACAACAGGAGCGATTTCAACATTTACACCTGCAACAACTGTTCCTGTTCTCTCATTAATAATAATTTTACTTTTAACTTTGTAATTTATATCTATATTTTCAACTTCTGCAAGAAATCGAATTATGCTAATCTCTTCTGGTTTTTTCAATACAATTGTTTTTGAATCGATCGCTTTTGCGATGAGGTCATTTTTAAAAAACCTATTTATCGCTTTTTCCGTCGCAATTGCATTTGTAAAACTCGCCTCTTTTAATGAAAGCTTAATCCCGTCTTGACCATAAAAATCAAATGGAATTTCTCTTTCAACAATCGCTCCACTAGGAATTCGCCCTGCTGTGATGTGTTTTTCTCCACCACCTCGACCAGCTAAACCACCAACACTAATCGAACCTTGAGCAAGTGCATAAATAGCCCCATCAACCCCTTTAAGTGGTGTCATAATCAAAGTTCCCCCCTCTAGTGATTTTGAATCTCCAATTGATGAAACAATTACAGAAATCTTATCTCCCTGTCGTGTAAAAGATGGTAGTTTTGCTGTAACCATTACTGAGGCAACATTTTTAGACTTGATTGTTGCGGGATCAACTTTTACATTCATGAGTTGCAACATGTTTGCCATTGATTGATAGGCATAAAAAGAGGATGCACTATCTCCCGTTCCATTCAAACCAACAACAAGCCCATAGCCGATAAGTTGGTTTTCTCGGACTCCGACAACTTCAGCAATCTGATTTATTGAAGCCGAATAGAGTTGAGAGATAAAAATTGAAATTAGAATAAAGAATCTCATTCATAAATTCCTTTAAAAATATATCTCCTTAAATTATAGCGATTTTAAATTGGCAAAAATTTTTAAAGTGATTCTGAAAAAAATCAGAATCAAAAAAGTTAAATTTTGAGAAGTTTTAAAAGTTCGGAAAATGACTTTTCAAAATAGTGCGGTTGAGACTCAAGTTGGTTTTTTGGTGAAATCAGATTTTTGCCAAATTTCAAACCTTTTTCTGTAAGAGATTTAAACTCTTTCAAAATTGGAATTTTAATTTCGTTTCCATCTTCATCTTTTTCAGTTTTGTATTTTGAGCTTTTTCGAGTTTTTGTCTCCAAAAAACCTGCTGAAATCATTTCTTTGTTGAACTGTTGAACAGAAATTTTCACACCAAATTTTTCCAAAAGTGCTTTTGCTGAAAAAGTGTGTTCTTCATCAGAATATTCTGGCAAATATGAAGTTTTCAAACCCAAATCTTTAAAAAGAGTTTTTGTCATTCCAATTTTAGAAGCTTCACTTGGTCGCAAAATTTCAATCGCAGTTTTTAAACCGATCATCTCTTTTTCAACTTCTTCTTTTCGTGAAACTTGAGAAACATTTTGATTTTGCAAAATTTCTCTCATTCTGTAAAACTCTTTTACAAGAGTCGCTTTGAAGAAATGAAATCTCAATTTAAGATCAAAAAAGAGGCTGATTCTGAAAAAAATCAGAATCAAAAAAGTTAAATTTTGAGAAGTTTTAAAAGTTCGGAAAATGACTTTTCAAAATAGTGCGGTTGAGACT
>AKKQ01000020.1 GCA_000276965.1 Thiovulum sp. ES
TGTAAAGAGTTTTGCAAAAATACATAAAAAAATCAAAGCTCCAACTTTTTCTGAAAATATTGAGAATATAGATTCTTCAAAGCAATATAGGTCTTACTTTTTTGGTTCTAAATCAATAGAGAATGATTCGATTGCAATCTCTTTCAAAATTTTTCATGAAGAAAATTTGATTTACGAAAAAACTGAGGCTGTTGGTAGAGGAACAGGAAACGAGGCAAGATACCTCTCTTTGCTTCTGCTTTTGGAATTTGCAAACACAAACAAAATAGAAAATTTAGAGATTTTTGGAAACTCAAAATTGATTATTGATCAAGTTTTATCCGCGAAAAAAACTCATGCTGAAAATTTGAAACCTTTCCACTCAAAAGTAACATCTATTTTTGCAAAAAATCAGAATTTTAAAATCATCAAACTTTTCAAAAAAGAGCAAAATGAAGCTCGATTTCTAGCAAAAAATTTTCCAATTGCTAAAAAACATGACAAAAGCACAAGAGTTTATACTGAAATTGAGAGCAATTTAGCTTTTGCTCTCAAAGGATTTAAAGATTAAAATGCAAACTCTCCAGTATCTCGGAGTTTTTGTAACATTTCATGTGCTTTTCCGTTTCCAAGTTGTGCAGATTTTCGTAGATTTTCCAATGCTTTATCGTGATCTTGCTCAACTCCTAAACCGTTGTCGTAGCAAAATCCCAAATTATACATAGCGGAACTGTTTCCCATGTCGGCACTTCTTTTAAAAAGGTGTGCTGATTTTTGGTGGTTTTGCTCAACTCCTAAACCGTCACGATATAAAACACCTAAATTATTAAATGCTTCTATATTTCCCCGTTTTGCAGATTCCTCATACCAAAAAGCAGATTCTGAATAGTTTTGGTCGCAACCGATTCCATTTTCAAGCAGATATCCAACTTCAAATTGTGCATGTGGAACTTCAAGAATTGCCGATTTTAAAAATAGACCAAAAGCGATTTTCTCATCTTTTTCAACTCCAGTTCCATTTGAATACAAAACACCCAAATTGAAAAGTGCAAACGGGTATTCAACTTTTACCGCCTCTTCATACCACATTTTTGCTTTTTCAAAACTCTGCTCAACACCTTCACCATTTTGGTATAGATACCCTAAACTTGTTTGAGCTTTTGGGTCGCCGTTTTTTGCCAGATTTTCATAAATTGAAAATGCACCCGCAAAATTTCCATCAGCATAAAATTTTTCTGCTTCATTGTGAGACATCTCTAACTCCTATCGATTTTGTTGAGAAAGCCAAACCATTAAGCCTTTTTGAGCATGTAACCTATTTTCAGCTTCTTCAAAAATCCGACTTCTTTCACCATCAATAACTTCCGCAGAAACTTCCAATCCTCGATAAGCTGGAAGACAGTGGAGAAAAATAGAGTTTTCCGCACTTTTAGAGAAAAGGTTTGCATCAATTTCAAATCCACTAAAATCTTTTAATCTCTGCTCTTTCTCGTCTTCATCGCCCATTGAAACCCAAGTATCTGTAATAACAACATTTGAATTTACAATTGCTTCTTCAGGAGAGTTTGTCAGAATAATTTCGCCACCACTCTCAATTGCAAAAGCTATACTTTTTTGTATAAGTTCATTATCTGGTTCGTAACCTTTTGGAGTTGCAACAGAAATCTTGAAGCCCATTTTTGCAGAAAACATAATAAGACTATTTGCAATATTATTTCCATCACCAACATAAGCAATTTCTGGTTTCTCAATCCCACTCTCAAGCATTGTTAGGTAGTCGGCAAGGATTTGAATAGGATGGCAAGAATCTGTCAAACCGTTAATAACGGGAACAGAAGAATTTTTTTCAAACTGGACAATTTTTTCATGTTCAAAAGTTCGAATCATAAGCAAATCTGTCATGGAACTAATAACTTTGGAAGTGTCAGAAATTGGTTCTCCTCGACCCATTTGAATATCGCGACTTGAAAGAAAAATTCCGTGACCACCAAGTTGAAAAATACCGCTTTCAAAAGAGACTCGAGTTCGAGTGCTACTTTTTTCAAAAATCATTCCGAGAACTTTTTGTTGCAGGTGAGGGATATTTACCCCTTTTGATCTCTCCATTTTAATTTGTTGAGAGAGGGAGATAATTTCTAAAATCTCCGCTTTAGTGTAATTCTCAAAAGAGAGAAAACTTTTCAAAACATTTGCCTTTTTTTCTAATAAGCTCTTATAAATATCTTTGATAAATTTTTGTGAAAAAATATTGTTTATAGCGATTTTTAAACTTTGGTGAAGAACCTCATCGCTATTTTATGGAACTTAAAAGACCTTTTATTTTTCTTGTTGATGTATTCTACCAAAGATTTAATTTACAGATTTCCAAAAGCTTGAAAAGTCTCTTCAAAGAGTTCTAATTTTTGAAGAGTTTCGCCGTTTTCAGAAATAATTCTGCTACCTCCCCAAAAACCGAGACCATCTTCAAAACCGACTCGATTTACAAAAATAATTTTGCTTTTAACAAGAATTGCGGTTGTTTTTAAAATAGACCGCCATTGAGAGACAATTTCTAAATTTCCATCGTCTGTAAAACCACGAGTCGGGGAGTTTGAGACAACAAAAATAATATCAGGATCAATTTTTTCCAATTTTCCAATTGTCTCTCCGCTCCATAAATCTTCACAAACAAGCATTACACTTTTTCCAAATGGAGAGTGAAAAGAGTCGATGAGGTCGCCCTTTGCAAAAAACCTGCTCTCTTCAAAAAGTCCGTAATTTGGCAATTTAAATTTTCGGTGAATGTGTAAAACTTTTCCGCCCCAAAAATATATTGCGGAGTTGTAGAAATTTTTTCCCTCTTTCAGAACAGCACCAACAATAATGTCAAAATCTTTTGAGAGATCAGCAATTTCATCAAGCTCCTCTATCGTCCAAAAATCTTCCACAACTTTATCTTGCAAATAGTAGCCATTTAGTGAAAGCTCAGGAAAAATTACCACATCAGTATCTTTTGGAGTCTCCTCCAAAATTTCTAAGTGCTTTTTTAAATTATTCTTTTTTGATAAACTAGGTTTATATTGTGCAATTAAAACTTTCAACTATTTTCCTAATAAAGATACTCTAATCCAAAGTTAAAAATATATTTTGAGTATTCAAACGGCACATTGTTTGAGTCGTTAATAATATATTTTCCTGAAAGAGAAAGAGTTACATTTTTCATCATCTCTCTTTTAACATCAACTCCAAAAGTGTGTTGAGTAACTGTTGCTGTTCCGTCAGTTGTTGATGCATCTTTTTGTGCAATATAATTCTCATAATCTGTGTATCTAAAAGTATAAAGTCCAGAAATATCAATTTTTTCAACAACACTTTTTAAAGTATCTTTTGCTTGTAAAGTGTAAATTGTTTTGTTTGTCAAATCTGTGCTTTTTGCCAAATCATCATCAGAGACCTCATCGTCAATTGAAATTCGTAAAAAACCACTATTGCTCTTGCTATTAATATTTAAACTAATTCCGAGTTGTGTTGTCATTGAATCGTCAATTGAAGTTGTCTCGTTTTCCATATCTTTGACTTTTAGGTTTGCAAAAACTGAAGCACCTAACTGTTTTGAAAGTGAAGTTGAAGCTTTGACTCCGTAAGTAAAAGAGGATAGAAGGTCTTCACCACCGTAAGTTACTGTGCTGTATCTCATTGGCATCTCAAATTTATATCCATCTATAAATAGAACTGGCGAAACTTGAGCAGAAACCGAACTTATATCATAATCTTCATCTTCAGAATATTTTTGAAAGTATCCAAAAACAGAACCCTGAATTGCAAAAATTTCAGAAAGTTTGTAGTTTGAGAAAAGAGCAATAGTTGTTGCAACAAATGAACTATCAACAGAGTCGCTGTCCAAATCTGAAATTCCTTGAAAATCTCTCAAATCTTCAATATCTGGTTGCGAATTTACATTTTCCTCATATCCGCCAAGAATTTGTGCGAAAAGTGAAACACTTAGAGCTTTTTCCTCTTTTTTCTCAAGTGAAGATAGTAATTTTTTGATATTTATCTGGACAGGTTTTGGTGGATTTGACATCAAAACTTCGTTTAAAAGAGCTTTTGCACTCTCTTTTTCACCAAGTTGTTGATGAGTTCTTGCAAGTTCTAATTTTGTTCGATTTATCTTTTTTTGATCTTCTGCCTCAATCAAAACTCTTTCAAAAGCAAAAAGTGCCTCTTTAAATTCCCCAACCTGAAAAGCTGAACGACCTAAATAGAAATCTAAATCTGGATTTGTATCTCCAACTTTTGAAAGTTCTGAAAATACTTTAAAAGCTTCATTGAACTTTTTTTCATCAAAATATTTTTTTCCCTCTTCAAATGTTGAAGAAAAGAGAAAAGTTGAAAACAGAATAATTGCTGTTAATGTTTTTTTCATAGAAAAAACTCCGTTCTAAAATTTGCAAAATTTTATCTAAAAAATATTCTTTGGAAATTTTGCAAAAGTTTAAAACAAGTTTCCACCATTCACTTTAAATATGCGATTGAATTTAGATAGCTTTTGTTGTTCGCAATACCCTTGTATGCAATATCAAAAGCTGTTCCATGTCCGACAGAGACTCGGCGAATTGGTAGGTTTAGGGATACATTTATGACCTCATCGAAATAGAGAGCTTTAAGTGGAGCTAAACCTTGGTCGTGATACATCGCTACAAAAAATCGATATTGACTTCTCATGCTTTTTGTAAATGCGACATCGGGAACAAGTGGATTTGAGAAAACATTTTTAGCAATTTTACTATTTACAGAATTTATAGCCTTATAAATTTCACTCTCTTCATCGCCTAAAACTCCACCGTCTCCCGCATGTGGATTTACTCCCAAAACTCCAATTTTTTCATCTTTTCCAATTTCAGAAATCACATTTTCTAAAAATTGTTCAAGTTTTTCAGTTTTAATATTTTCGATCACTTTTTTAAGCGGAATATGTTCCGTGAATAACAAAACATACATTTCTGGAGTTCCCATCATCATAATTGCATCAGCTTTAAAAAAGTCCCGAAGTGCATCGGTGTGTCCAGAATATCGTATTCCCGCTAAATGCCAAGCTTCTTTACTAATTGGAAGTGTAACAATTGCTTCAGCTCCGCCGTTTTTGACAAAATCCACACCATTTTTAAAAGAATCAAACGAGTATTTTCCACTTTCCGCAGAAATTTTTCCTTTTTGGATTTCAAAACTTTTGTCAAAATCAAATGTTTGAAAATCTTTTGGGAGTTCTGTTTTGAGAATTTCCGCACCTTGTTCAGCCATTTCCCGAGAGAGAAAATAGATAGGCTGAAAATCTGTTGCGATGATGTCGTGGGATTTGAGAGCAATTTCAAACCCAACTCCATTTAAGTCTCCGATTGAAATTGCAATCTTTCTTTTCAATTAGCTATCTTTTTTTGAAAATGGTGAAAGAGATTTGATGAAACGACCAACAAAACCTTTTCGTGAAGTTCTATTTTCAATTGGTCGGACTGATTGAACTGTTGCAAAACCGACTCGCAAAGTTAAAATTCCGTGTCCAATTCCTTCACCCGCACTAGCTGAGAATTTTGAGAAGATTGAGTGTCCCGCAATTCCGCTAATCGCCTCTTCTGTAAATTCCGCAACTCCGATAAAAATCAGTTGCTCTAAAACTCGTCTCATGATAAAAAGATTTCCGACAAATCCAGCTTTTACACCATAAATTGAAGAGATTTCATTTAGCATTCTTACATCTCTCCAGAGAATAAACATAAAGTCAAAAAGTGCAATTGGTGAAATCGCCGTAGCAAGTGCATTCTCTTTTGCATATTTAAAAATCACTTTTTCAGCCTCTCTATCAAGCGGACTCAAGACCTCATCGTCAATTTTTTGCACAACTTCCATTTTGCTTAAACCAACTGTTGAAAAGTTTGAAATCCCGTAAATTCCTAGAATTTCGCTCTTAAATTTATCAATATTATGAATATTTGAACTCTCTGCCCGAATAGAGTCAATATTTTTAAGTGAAAGATAATTCACAATTTCGGAATAGACAAAACTTCCAACAAGATATAAAACAAGTGAAATTATCGCAACATAAAAATATCCAAAGAGTGCTGAAGCTTCAAAAAGCTCACCCGCAAAAATAACACTGTCTGCGATAATTGAAATCAAAACTAAGAGAGTTAATGAAATCAGAAAAAGTGTAAATTTTCCAAAGCCTTTTCTCCACTCTAAAATCTTTTCACTCTCTATTGCTGTCTTTTGAAAAAGAGTCTCTTTTTCTGCCCTACTTCCATCGTTTGCTGAATTTACTGAAAAACTCATGCTTACATTTTCCATAACTTCGTCCCTTGAATCTGTTGATTCTTTTTCTTGTTAGATATTCTAGCAAAAGTTAAGTTTGTGTTCTTTAAATTTCTGTTAGAATTGCAAAATTATTTTTTGCGCTCGTAGCTCAGCTGGATAGAGTAGTGGTTTGCGGTACCATTGGTCGGGAGTTCGAATCTCTTCGAGTGCGCCAAACGGTTTTTTATTCATGAACAATTTCACTCAAATATCTGTAGTAATCTTAACAAAAGACTCTGAAAATACTTTACAAAATACTTTAGAATCTGTTTCAAAATTTTCTGAAGTAGTTGTTGTTGATGGTTTTTCATCAGATTCTACTCTTTCAATTATCAAAGATTTTCCGAATGTGAATCTTTTTGAAGCGACTTTTGAGGGTTTTGGAAAACTTAAAAATCTAGGCTCTTCTCTTTCATCAAAACCTTGGATTCTCTCTCTTGATGCCGATGAGGTGATTTCTGAAGAACTTTTAAATGAGATTGAGAATTTAGATTTAGATAAAGATATTGCATACTCGATTCGTCGAGAGAACTATATTTTGGGAAAGAAGATTCGTTTTAGTGGTTTAGGAAATGAGAGAATTGTGAGACTTTTTAATCGAGAAAAATACTCTTTTGCTGATAAATTGGTTCATGAGTTTGTTGATTTAAAAGGTAAAAAAGCTGAAAAACTAAACGGACATATTACTCATAATTCTGTAACAGATGTCTCACAATTTCTCCTAAAAATTGCACACTACTCAAAACTATCAACGGAAGAGAAAAAAACAAAACAAATATCACTACCTCTAATAATTTTAAAATCTTTTTTTGCATTTTTCCGAACATATTTTTTACGACTCGGTTTTCTTGACGGTTGGCGAGGTCTCCTGATTTCTGTATCAAATGCAAACGGCAGATTTTATAGATACATAAGATATTTAGATTAATAATTAAAATTTCTTTGTTAAATTTTGTTGCTTTTTTTGTTATCATTAATAGACAAGGTAACAAATGAACTTCTTGTAGAGTAACTAGGAAAAATTCTAGCAAATCTGTGATCCAAAAAGGATCACGAAAAAATCTAACCCTCGATTCTATCTTTTCCGAGTCTTTTTGCCTCTTTCATCAACTTTTTAGAATTTTCAAGAACTGCGAAGAAATCTTTTCCGCCTTTTCGCTCTGAAATTCCAGCACTAAAAGTGATATTTACCCGCTCATCTTTGTAAAGGAATTTTGTGTGTTTAACTTTTTCATGAAATTTTTCAGCGAAATCTCTTGATTCATCAATTCCAAGATTTGGCAGAGTGATAATAAATTCATCTTCACCATATCTTGCTGTGCTATCACCAACTGAAATATAGCTTTTGAGAATTTTTGAGAAATATTTTAAAATCAAATCCCCTGCATCATTTCCATATCTGTCGCAAGTTCCACGGAAATTATCAATATCAACAACAATAACAGAGAAGTTTTCACCAGTTTTTTCAAACTTTTTATCAAGATTTTCTCCAACTCTATTTATGCTCTCTTCTGTTCCAAGTCCAGTAATTGGGTCTTTGTCCATTCTTAATTTTCGACTTGCGACCTCATCGACCAATTTATTAAAATCATCTTTTGCTGTCTCGATTGCATTTCTGTAATTTTTCAACTTCCCAAATAGCGATGAGGTCTTCTTTTTCAAATTATCAATTTTTCCAGATAATTTTGAGAACAGTGAATTTTTTTCCGCTTCAGGATTTTTAACTTCTTTCTCAATATCACTCACATCGTCTAAAATTTCAGAATCATCGCCCTTGTCTTTGTCCAACTCTTTTGACAGATTTGAAATTACACGACCCGTTTTATTTAAAACATCTTTTTCACTGTCTTGATCCGCTTTCACCCTTTCACTCTGTAATTTTGCAATTCTGTTTTGAGTCTCTGGATCAAACATCTTTGACTCATCCGCTCGTAACTCTTTATAAAGTTCAAGTACCTCATTATTGTCAAGAGCTGAAAGTGCTGGTTTCATCCCGTTGTAAAGTAGTTCAACAAGTTTTCTGTGATTTGCATTTTCAGAATCAACTCCACCCGCATTCTCAAGAATTGGAATCAATTTCCCAATAATAGAATCCAAATCATCCTCTTTCTCAATTGGAATATATCTTGAAAGTTGCTCACGGTTTTTTGACCAGTTGTAACTTGATGAAAATCTCAACCACTCCTTTCTCATATCATCAAGACTCTCTGGTGAATGTCCCCGATTTAAAAGTGCATCTGTTCGTCCAGAAAGTGCCGAAAGCTCTTGATTATCAATATTTGTTACAACTTTTGTAATCGCTTTTGTCAGTTCAAAAAGTGAGTTGTGTCGGTTTGCAAGATGATTTTGATTCATTCGATTTAATGCCGAGGTTAAATAGCTTAAAAATTCCTGAATTGTTCTTATATTATAGTTTTGAATCTCTTTTTTAAACTCATTGTCGAGTTTATTAATGTATTGATTTATTAATCCACAATCTTCAATAACAAGTCTATTTCGTCTCGCTTCTCGACAAAATGTATCAAAGAAAATTAGTGGTGTAATACTTTTTCCGCTACTTGTTATAAGTTGAATTGTTTTTCTGGTTAAATCTGAAATATTCAATAATAAACCTTTTTCCAGATTTTACCAAACAAAAACGATTCCAATTTTTCGATACACTTTTAGGTAAAATATAAAATTATTCTAAAAGTTGATAAGGATATTGATGGGGACTGTAATAACAGTTACAAGTGGTAAGGGTGGTGTTGGAAAATCCACTGTAACAGCAAATCTTTCTGTTGGTCTTGCAGATGCAGGAAAAAAAGTTGTTGCAATTGATTTTGATATTGGACTCCGAAATCTTGACATGATTTTAGGGCTTGAAAATAGGATCGTCTATGATGTTATTGATGTTATGGATGAAAAATGTAAAATTTCTCAAGCTCTTATAAATGATAAATTTAGCAAAAATCTATTTTTTCTTCCTGCTTCTCAAACAAAAGATAAGACAGTTCTTGATAAAGATAAAGTTAAAAAATTAATCGATGAGTTAAAAGAGGAGTTTGAGTATATTATTATAGATTCTCCTGCTGGAATTGAGGGCGGTTTTGAACATGCAATTCTTGCTGCGGATAGAGCTATTATAATTTCAACTCCAGAAGTTTCTTCAGTTCGTGATGCTGATAGAGTTATTGGAATTATTGATGCTAAATCACTAAAATCACAAGTTGGTGGAGAAGTTGAAAAGCATATTATCGTAAATAGACTAAAACCTGAACTTGTTGAAAAAGGTGATATGTTAGCAATTGCTGATGTAACAAATATTCTAGCACTTCCACTTATTGGTGTTGTTCCTGATGATGAACGAGTTGTTGCTTCCACAAATACAGGAGAACCTGTTATTCGACGAAAAGAGACTCTTTCTGGTCAAGCATTCGGAAATATTGTCAAAAGAATTCTCGGTCAAGATGTTGAATTTTTAAATTTGTCCCCTGAAAATAGATTCCTTTCAATTATTAAAAGGTGGTTTTCATGAATCTTTTTGAGAAATGGTTTGGCAAGGCGGATGAGTCCTCTGCGGAAAAAGCTAAGGAGAGACTAAGACTTGTTTTGGCTCATGAAAGAACCACAACAAGTTTCCCGTTTATGGACGAATTGCGGAGAGATATGATTGAAGTGATTCAGAAATATATGAAAGTTGAAGATATTAGTATTAAGAAAGACCAAAATCGAAATATGAATATGGATTTACTAGAAGTAGAAGTTTCTGTTGGAAAAAATGTCAAAAAAGATAATCCTGAGTCTTAGTTTAATACCAATTATATTTGTTCTTTTCATCTTTTATATAATCAACGACCTCAGTGCAAATGTTGATGATGAATTGAATGATATTGGAGTTTTGGAGGAGCGAAAAGTTAGTGAATTTGGCTATAAAGAGCAGAGAAATCACCTCTCGGAAATTCGTGATCTTTACAGCAATTTGGAAGAGGAATTAGCAGAAGATGAAGAGAAAAAAGATGAACTAATCTCTATTCCTAAAAAAAATCAAGCTTCAGAAGAACATATTGTTGAAGTTAAAGAAGAGACTCCTGTTCAGGATGAACTTGTTGAAAAAGAGAGATCTCTTCCAAAACTAGCAATTATTATTGATGATGTAGCAATTGAGAGACAAGCAAAAAAAATTTTAAGTTTAGAATATAAAATTACCCCATCTTTTTTTCCATCAGATTCAAATCATCCACACACATATAAATTTGCAAAAAAAGAGGATGTTTTTATGCTACATCTCCCTTTAGAAGCAAAAAATTTTAGTGCTGAAGAGATTGGAACTCTACATGTTGGGGATTCTGAAGAGAAAATCAGAAACAGAATAGAGACAATTATAAAAGATTTTCCAAATCTAAAATTTCTGAATAATCACACAGGTAGTAAATTTACATCAAATAGAGAATCTATGGAAATTTTGATGAAAATTTTAAAAGAGAAAGACTTGGTTTTTGTTGATAGTGTTACGATTGGTAGCACAGTTGTTGGAAAAATTGGTCGAGAAATGGGAATGACTACACTGCGAAGGGATATTTTTTTAGACAATATTGCAACAGTTTCATCTATTCAAAAACAGCTAAAAAAGGCAGTCGCAATTGCAAAGAAAAAAGGGTATGCTATTGCAATTGGGCATCCGCATAGAGCAACTATGAAAGCATTATCAAACTCACAAGAGATTTTAAAAGATGTTGAAGTTGTTCATATTAGCGAGATTTTTGAGATGAAACGGAGCGAAATTTGATAAGAGTAGAGAAATCTAAACCGATTGAAAAAAGAGTTTTAGAAGAGATTGGATTTGATTGGCACACAGACACTGACGGAACTTCATATGTTGCCGATGAGGTTGTTCTTGTTTCAGAACGAGAAGCTGAAGAGTATTACGAAGCGACAAATGAAATTTATGAGATGTTTGTAAAAGCTGGTGAGTATGTTATTGAAAACAATCTTTTTCACGAATTGGGAATTCCTTTCAATTTGGTAGATTTAATAAAAGAGTCTTGGGAGAGCGACCCGCATTGGCATTTATATGGACGATTTGATTTGGCAGGTGGAGTTGATGGAAAACCGATCAAACTTATCGAGTTTAATGCCGATACTCCGACTGGACTTTTTGAGACTTCCGTAATTCAGTGGGCAATCTTAAAGCAGAATAATTTTCCAGATCATCAATTCAATGCGGTTTACGACCTCATCGTGAAAAATTTTAAGAGACTTGTAACTCTTCAAGATAGTGTTGATGAATTTGATTACAACTATGGCGGTTGGAAAATTCTCTTCTCAAGTTATGAGGGAAATATTGAAGAGGAAAAAACTGTTCGACTTCTTCAGCAAATGGCAAATGATGCAGGGTTTATAACAGATTTTGAATATTTGCAAAATGTAGGTTTTGCAGAAGATGGAATTTTTAACTCAAAAGGTGAGAGGTTTGAGTATTGGTTTAAACTTTATCCGTGGGAAGATATTGCATTTGAAGAGGGCGATTTAGTTTCACTTCTTGAAAAAATAGTAAAAGACCACCGTGCAATTGTTTTAAATCCTGCCTACACTCTTCTTTTTCAGAGTAAAGGAATTTTAAAAATTCTTTGGGAACTCTTTCCAGATTCTCCATATCTTCTTGAAACCTCTTCAGAACCACTTCGTGGAAAAAAATGTATTGAGAAAAAAGTCTTTGGTCGTGAGGGTGCAAATGTCAAAATCTATGACGAACTTGGTGATTTGAGATTTGAAACAGGCGGTGAATATGGAAATTACAAATCTATTTTTCAGGAGTTTATTGAATTTCCAAAAGATGAAAATGGAGCAAAATATCAAGCAGGAGTTTTCTTTGCTTATGAAGCTTGTGGTTTAGCTTATCGTCGTGGTGGTGATGTTCTTGACAATATGAGCAAATTCGTAGGACACATTGTAAATTAATATTTGTGCAGATTAAACCCACTGCAAACACTCTTACTATGTTCGGACTTTTTTTCCGAACAATCTTCTTGAAATTTTAAAAAATAAAACTTATAAGAAAATATTTAAATTTCCGATATTATTTAAAATAAAATATTGGAGAAAGTGATGAAAAAATTTATCTCTTTTCTTATTGCTACAAATTTGAGTGCTTTTGCTGGTGGAATGGGAGAATTAGCAATTGTTGAATCATATTTTAATTCTTTTGCAAACAAGGTTTTGAATGATAGTGATTTTGACATCAAAATTGCAAACTTTCCCGCAATCAATATTTACGAGCGAAACGATAGTTATTTGATAGAAATAGAGGTTTCTGGCATTTCAAAAGATGAAATTGAGATTGAGCTTGTTGAAAACAGTATTTTAAAAATTTCTGGTGAAAAAAAGAGTCGTGAAAATGAAAAGCTTATTTCGGCAGAAGGATTTTTTGGAGAGTTTGAAAAAAGTTTCTCTTTGCCAACTAATGTAAAGACCTCATCAATTGCTGTCGAATATAAAAACGGGATTTTATTTATTTCGATTGAGAAAAGCAAAGAGTCAAATAGTCGGGTAATTCCAATAAATTAATATTGAATTTTCCACAAATATAATCCATTTGCTGGGGCAGGTTTAAAACATATTTTTCTGTTTCTCTCCAGCATTTGGAAAATATCATTTTCACTCAACTCATTTTTTGCAAATTTTATAATTGTTGCGACCATAAAGCGGACTTGACTCCGTAAAAATGAGTTTCCAGAAAATTTAAAAACATAAAAACTTCTATATTGATAAGCTCTTGTTTCATATATTTCTCGAATTGTGCTTTTTGGTTCTGAACCCTCTTTTGAGAAATTTTTAAAATCATGTATTCCTTTAAAAAGCTCTATTCCAATTTTGGCTTTTTGCAAATCAAAGTTTTTTAAATCAATAGATGATATAAATTTTTCAGAAAATGGATTTGAACTTTCACCAGAAAAGATATATCTGTAAGTCCGTTTTTTTGCACTAAAACGAGCATGAAATTTTGATGAGGTCTCTGCTAAATTTTGAATTTTGATGGAGTTTGGAATTTTTCTATTGAGAATTTTTTGAAGTTCGTCTAGTCGATTTGACCAAACTTTGGAGATGTCTTTGTGAAAAACTTGACCGATTGCATGAACATTTTTATCTGTTCGACCGCTCATTTGAATATCACCATCGAGATTTAAATCCCGAAAAGCTTTTTCAATTTCACCCGTAACAGTTCGGTGATTTTTCTGAATCTGAGACCCAAAAAAATCTGAACCGTTATAGGAAATTATTCCTCGAACTCTTATTTTACGAACTCGATGAAAGCCATTTGAGAAGCATCACCTCGTCGAAGTCGAGTCTTGATAACTCTTGTATAACCACCATTAACACCAACAAATTTAGGTGCAATTTCGTTTAAAAGTTTTTTTGTTGCTTCTTTATCTTGTAAATATTGGAAAATAGCTCTGTGAGCATTAAAATCTCCAACTCTAGCTTTTGTTACAAGTTTTTCAACATAGCTTCTTAAAGTTTTTGCTTTTGGAAGAGTTGTTTCAATTCTCTCTTCATTGATAATTGCAATAGCAAGGTTTTTTAAGAGGGCTTTTCTGTGAGAGCTTGTTCTATTTAGTTTTCTATAACCGTGCTTATGTCTCATTCAATACCTTTCTCATCTAATAGTAGCTTGTCAGCTTTTTTTCTATATTGTTCCCGTGCATCTCTTGAAAGTCCGTGAATCACTTCTCGGTCAAGTTCAGCCTTATTTAATGCATCTTTCAGTGCTTTAATTGATGTAGCACCGAAATTTTTGATCTCTTCAAGCTCTTTATCTTCAAGGAAAGCAACATCACCAACAAATCGATGTCCAGAAGCATTAAGTGTATTTGCAAATCTTGGCTGAAGACCTAAATCTTTGATTTCAAGAGTTAGTTTTTCAACAATTGCCTCTTCACTTTTTGAAAGCTTTGTAGGAGTCTTCTTTTTCTCTGCTTTTGTATCTTTTTTAGGTAACTTTTTCCCTTTTTTAGGAGCAGGTTCGATGAGGTTTTTATCGCCAAAAACATGTTGAAGAATAGAGAGTTGTCCCTCAAGAACTTTTAAAGTTTCGCCCACAAGAACTCTTGGAGGAATTTGTCCATCACTCTCGATGTCAAAAACGATCATTTCATAGTTTGGATTTTCATCAACCAGAACATTATCGATTCTGTAATTCGCTTTTTTAACAGGAGTAAAATAAGCATCGAGTGGAATGAAATTTTCTCTCTCTTCTAAAACAGTTTCTCTAATATCTTCACTTGGAACATAACCAGTTCCCTTATAAATGATAAGGTCAAAATTCAATTCACCATCATCATTTAAAGTTGCAAGAAAATTTTCAGGCGAAACAATTTCAACATCATCAGTTTCGAGATCAGAGCCGTAAATCTCTTTTGGACCTTTAAATGAGTAGGAAACCTCAGTTTTTTCAAGACCGTTCTTCAATTTAAATCGAATAGACTTTAAATTAATAAGAAGCTCAGAAATATCTTCTAACATTCCAGAGATGTTATCGAATTCATGCGAAGCATTTTCAACCCTAATAGCAACTGGAGCAAAGCCAACAGAGCTACTCATAAGGAGTCTTTTAAGTGGGTGAGCTACGGAAATAGCATAACCAATTTCAAAAGGAGAAACTTTTAATAGGATTTCTCGTTCATTTATCTCTTCAATTTCAAATCTATCTGGAATCAACGGAGTGGTCTTAATTCTTCTCATCTAAAAATCCCTTTAATTTACTACTTAGAATACAACTCGACGATTAGTCGTTCTTCAACTGGAATCGAAACTTCACTTCTTTCTGGAATTCGTGTAAAGATACCAAATGCTTTATCTTTATCAACATCAACCCAATCAACAAGCCCAGTCTGATTTGTCAATTCAAGAGCTCGAGTAACTTGAACATTTTTCTTAGAAGCTTCTTTAACTTCAACTTTTTGTCCAACTTTAACTCTGAAAGATGGAATATCAACTTTTTTTCCATCAACAAGAATGTGTCCGTGTGTAACAAATTGTCTTGCACTAGCTCTAGTTGAAGCAAAACCCATTCGATAAACAACATTATCTAATCTTCTTTCAAGAAGAGAAATAAGGTTTTCCCCTGTGTTTCCATCTCTTCGGTTAGCTTCTTGGAAAAGTCTTCGGAACTGTTTCTCAGAAAGACCATACATAAACTTAGCTTTTTGCTTTTCATTTAGTTGGAGGCCATACTCAGAAACTTTTCCTCGTTTTTGTCCATGTTGTCCAGGAGCATAAGGTCTTTTTTCAAGAGCAGATTTTCCTGCAAGTCTTCTCTCGCCTTTTAAACCAAGGCTAACACCAAATCTTCTTTCAATTTTTTCAACGGGTCCTCTATATCTTGCCATCTATCTCTCCTTATACTCTTCTTCTTTTTGGAGGTCGGCAACCGTTATGTGGTAACGGAGTTACATCTTTAATATAAGAGACTCGAACACCTTCGGTTGCACCAACAGATTTAACAGCTGTCTCACGACCACTTCCTGGACCTTGAACTTTAATTCCAACTTCTCTAAGACCATGCTCTTTAGCTTTTGTCATTGCATCATCAACAGCTTGTTGTGCTGCAAAAGGAGTAGATTTTTTGCTACCTTTGAATTTCAAAGCACCAGCACTACTCCAAGCAACCATATTTCCCATATCATCTGTTACAGCAACAGTTGTATTGTTGAAAGTAGCAGTTATATGAACAATCCCTTTACCAATACTCTTTTTTACTTTTTTCTTGGTAACTTTTCTTTTAGTTTTTGCCATTATTTACCTCCTACTTTGCTGCTGCACCAACAGTCTTTTTTCGACCTTTTCGTGTTCGTGCATTTGTTTTTGTTTTTTGTCCTCTAACTGGAAGACCTTTTCTGTGTCTAAGACCTCGGTAACTACCTAAATCCATAAGAGCTTTAATATCGAGATCAACTTTTTTTCTTAAATCTCCCTCGATAAGATAATTTGCACCTCGAAGAGTTTGAGAAATTGAAGCAATTTCATCATCATTTAATTCATAAACTCTCTTGTTTCCATCAACTCCAGCCTCTTTTAAAACGATTCGTGAAGTGTGAATACCGATTCCGTAGATATAAGTTAAACTATACTCTACTCTTTTCTTTTTAGGTAAATCTACCCCTGCAATCCTTGCCAATGATTATCCTTGTCTCTGTTTATGTTTTGGGTTCTCGCAAATAACTCGAACTGAACCCTTTCGTTTAATAACTCTACATTTATCACACATAGGTTTAACAGAAGCTCTAACTTTCATGTTTTCCCCTCCTAAAGAGATATAATTTCAAACATATCAGCTCTCATGGTTTGGGAGGATTATCAAACCAGCACTCACAAAACTGGAAAAACTTCCAAATTTGTAAATTCTCTCCAATTCAGTTGAGAGTTGAAATTGAAATAGAACTAATTGTATCTAAAAATTCCTTAGCTAAGCTTTAATTTTTGCTATTTTCAAATTTTTCACGAAGTTGCCCACAAGCTGCGGAAATTTCAACACCACGAGAAGCACGAATTGTCGCAAGAAGCCCTCGCCGATTTAAATAATCAGCAAATTTTTCCATATTTTCCTCTGTTGGTCTCTCGTATTCGCTACCGTCATGTGGATTGAAATATATCAAATTGATTTTTGCCTTAATTCCTTCCAAAAGTTTTATCAATTTTTTTGCACTTTCCAAAGAATCATTTACACCACGAATCATCAAATATTCAAACATAACTCTTTTTCGATTGTCGTATGGAAATCTTTTCACTGCCGAAATAATTGACTGAATATTGAAAGCTTTGTTCATTGGAATCAATTCTGTTCTGACCTCATCGTCGACTGCATGAAGTGAAATCGCAATATGAACACCCAAGTCAAGAGAACCCAATTTATCAATTTTTGTGGAAATCCCACTTGTTGAAACAGTTTGACGACGAGGAGAAATTGAAAGACCATTTTCATCTTTTAAAATCGCAATTGCATTTACCAAACTTGTGAAATTATCGAGCGGTTCGCCCATTCCCATATAGACAACATTTCCTTTTCGGCTGTATTCAATTTCCTGTTCCCGCTTAATTGCTAAAACTTGTTCGACAATTTCCGCAGTCGATAAATCACGAACAAATCCACCTTTTGCAGTCGAACAGAATGAGCAACCAACCTTACAACCGACCTGAGTAGAGACACAAATCGTATATCTTGCCTGTTGCAAAATATCACCATCTTCATTAAAAACTTCGTCCCGCATTTTTATTAAAACAGTTTCAACAGTGCGACCATCTTCTAAACGGAAAAGATATTTAATTGTTCCGTCCAGCGATTCCTCTTTTTTTGCAATTTCCATTGTGTGAATTGAGAATTTTTCAGAAAGCTCCTTTCGGAGAGCCTTTGAAATATTTCCCATCTCATCAAACGAACTTTTGTAGTTGTGATAAATCCAGTTGTAAATCTGTTTTGCTACAAATTTTTTCGGAACAAGCTTTTGGACTTCTCCGAGTGATAAACCTAAAATTGATTCCAAAATCTATCTTAACTCCACAGCTCGACCATATGCCGATTCAATTGTTTTGATAAAAGCATTTCTCACTCCATTTTCTTCAAGTGTAGCAACTCCTGAAGCAGTTGTTCCTTTTGGACTCATAACTCCATCTTTTATATCTGAAGCTTTATGAGAATTTATAAGTGGTGCAAATCCATTGAAAAGTCCTGCCACAAATTTTTCAGAATCTGATCTTTTTAATCCTGCTTTCACTCCACCATCTGCCATTGCTTCCGCAACAAGTGCTAAATATGCTGGACCACTTCCTGCAATTGCTGTTGCGATGTCAAGTTCATTTTCACTGTCAAGCCAAATTGCACTTCCAACTTCGATAAAAATCTTTGATGCTAAATATTTACCGCTTTTATCTCCAGTTAGTGAAGTTGTGCTTTTTCCAAAAAGTGCTGAAAGATTTGGCATTGCCCGAACAAAACTCTCTGCTTTAAAAGTATTACTCAATTTTTCAACCGAAACACCTGCTAAAACTGAAATAAAAGTTTTTGCTTCGCCTGAAAGTTGTTCTGAAACTTCAGCAATTGAGTGTGGCTTTGTAGCAAGAATGACATTTTCGCCCTCGATTGAGATTGGAAACTGTGCAATCTTAATCTTTGAGTCATACTCTTTTTCAAGCTCTTTCAGTTTTCCAAAATCACGACCTGTAACAAGAATTTCATATTTCCCAACCATTCCAGAAATAAGGGCTTTTGCCATATTTCCGTAGCCTATCATTACAATTTTTTCCATTTTATTCCTTTACAATTCGAGCAATTCTACCCTATTTCTTCCGCTACTTTTTGCAAGATAGAGTCCTTGATCAGCAATTCTGTAAATTTCTATTCCAGAAAGTTCGTCAGTCATTATTTCTCTAAAAGCGAGACCAAAAGAGCTTGTAATTTTTCCAAATTTCTCATTATATTTATGTTCGATGTCTCTATTTACTAGATTTTGACGGGCTTGTTCAACAAGTTTGGAGAGTTGAACTTTTGAAAAGCCTCTTAAGATTACACCAAATTCCTCTCCACCAAGTCGGAAAGTGTAACAATTTGAACACCTAAAACTGTTTTCAAAAACAGAAGCGACATTTCGGAGAACCTCATCGCCATTTTGATGACCATAATTATCATTGTATTTTTTGAAGTTATCAACATCAGCAATAAGAAAAGCGAAACTTTGCAAATTTAGTGTTGCCTTTTCAATCTCACTTGCAAATATCTCTTCAAAATAGCGACGATTATAAAGTCCAGTTAAAGAATCTCGAATTGAGAGTTCTTCAACCTTTTTTTGATCTGTAATATCTTGACGAATTGCTGTGTAACCAATAATCTTCTCTTTGTCTTTTGTATCAAATTTAGGATAAACACTTGCAGCAACCCAGTAATCTTCACCGTTACTATCTAAGTTTTTGATTTCACCCTTCCAGACTTTTCCACTCTCGATCGTCTTCCACATATCTGAATAAACATCTTTTGGTACATCTGGATGTCGAACAATATTGTGATTTGTTCCTATTAGTTCTTCTTTGCTGTATCCAGAAATCTTCTCAAATGCTTTAGAAACTTCTGTAATATAACCTCTTGTATCTGTCGATGAGGTGATTACATTTTCATCAACAAGTTTCTTATACTGTTCGAGTTGATTTTTCTGAATTGTAATTTCACCAATTCTTTTTTCAATCTCACTTTCCAGATTTTCTTGATGTTCGATCATGCTTGTTGAGTCTGCAAAGGAGACAATGCTTCTTTTTCGATTATCAAAATCCATATATGTAACTTTAATCGAGAAAACATGTCGTCTCTCTTCTCGAATAATTTCAGTTTTCCAATCAATTTCAGGATTTTGACGAACTGTATCAATCCAATTATTTCCAAATTTATTCTTATAAATATACTCTCGATGATCTATCTTTTCCATAAATTCGCAAATACAATCGTGCTTTTCTCTAAATTCTTCTATTGAGCTAAATCCAAAAAATCTTAAAAAAGGCTGATTCCCATCTGAGATTTTTGTTCCCTCTGTAATAACAATAATATTTTCTTGAGTATGAAAAATTGCATCAAGGTAGTTTTTTTGGAATCTCTCTTTTTTTCTTGAAACAGTATTTTGTATAATTAAAATATATATAATTGATACAAAAATTGTTGATAAAAGAATTTTGACAATTGTGTCATCTTTAATATTTTCAATAATTTTTGCTTTTTTATATTTAACAAAATATCCAATATGTTTTCCTGAAACATCTTTTACTGAAATAAATGAAATTAAATAGTACTCATTCTTATATTTTATAGTTTTTATAAAATTCTTTGCTTTTTTTAAATCATTCCCAACAAATTGACTCATATAAGAATTTATCTCTTTTTGACCATCTTCTTGTATAACAAGGTAATTACTATCTATAGAACTATCTACATATTTTGATGTATCTCTTAATACATTTACAACAGTATTTCTGTCAAGAATAAAATTATAATCACTGTGCATTGAGGACTGTTTGAGTTTATTCATAATCTCTTTTTCAGAAAAAGAGACTTCAGCACTACCAATAAGTTTTCCTTTTTCAAAAAAAGGAATCACATTTCTAAATGCACCGTTGAAAATTCCAACCTCATAGCCGTAAATATAATTCCTACTTTCTTGTGCCATATTTACAGATTTACGGAAGCTTGATAAATCATCTCCAAAATCTTTTGGGTTGTGCATTCTCAATAGAGATTTAGAATTTGGCAAATGGAAATGCAAAACATCAATTCCGCTCTGTTTTAAATTATTAAAAATATCTAAAAAGTTCTCTTTTAAATCTTGTCGTATAGATTTTAATTCGCTCTCATTTTTTGCATGATCTGCAGATTTTAAAAAATCTACCAAACTATTTTCTTGAATAATTTTTATTGTTAATTCACTAATAATTGTGTGTTCAAAATCTTCAAGAACTGACTTGAATTCTAGAGAGCTTTTCATAAGTTCTTGATTTGTAATCTCTTTTTTATTTGTTTCTTCATCAATATAGAAAAAATATACAAGGGTTGAAATAAATATAAAATAAGTTAAAGATATTATGAAATATATATTGATCTTTCGTAGATTTCTTTTTGTCAAAGTTTCTCCATAGTTTTAAAAAATATTTTATTGGAAAAACTATAATAGCATTATAATTCTGTGAATTCAACCCTATTTCGACCCTTGTTTTTTGCAAGATAAAGAGCCTCATCTGCTATTCTGTATAAAACAATGTCTGTTTTATCTTTTGACAAGACTTCTTGAAAAACAAGACCAAAAGAGCTTGTAATAATCCCGTATTTCTCATTATATTTGTGTTCAAGTTCTCGGTCGGAAATATTTGTTCGAGCTTTTTCAGAAAATTGAATAACTTCTTCTTTGGAGTAGCCTGTGAAGAACTCCGCCCTAAAGGACAGAGCTTCCTAGAAACTCAAGACTATTGTCCAAATATTATCAAGGCTTAGACGGCACTTCCTACCGCAATTTTTAAGTATATCAGTTTTTATAACTTGGTTTTCGTTAAACTATGCGATATACTTGAAATTATAACATGATTTTGTGCCTTACATCACCGCCATAAATGGCGATGGTTTTCAGCACGTGTGCTAAAAATAGTTCCAAACTCTTCACCGCCAAGCCTAAAACTGTGGCAATTTTCACACTCAAAACTCTTTTTGAATGAAAACATGTTAAAAAATTATATTTTGTGTTTTGTTTTTTTTTAGATTTTTCCCCAAGCGGGGAAGTTTTTTAAGCGAGAATTTCGTAGATTTTTTTCTTCATTTCCTCTTCTTCTGGAGAAAAGTCATTATCCGCTTGTGCAATGTAATCAAGAAGATTTTTAATCATTGGCACATACTCAGGATACTCTTTGATTTTTGCAATATCACTAAGAAGTTTCGCACTCTCAATTGTCCATTTAACAGAACTCTCCATTGCAGGTGCAAGTCTTTCTAAGTGCATTTCAAAAAGTTGAATCGCCTCTTGTTGCATTTCAAGCTCAGCAATTTGATCGATTTGGTGAATCATATCCATTGAAGCAGTAACTTCACGAGTGTCAATTTTTTTGTCCGCAATTGTCATAATTGCCATACTAGCAACAATTGCATTAACAAATTTTTTCTCTTTACTCCAAGCTTCTGGAGTGTATTGTTTAATTGTTCTACTTGCATCTGAAACAAAAGTTTCAGCTTTTTCTCGAATTGAAGCCCAATCTATTGCCATTTTCTATCCAATATATTTATCTACAAAAGATTGTAATCCAGAGTTATACCCTGTTCCAACTGCTTGAAATCTCCAAGAACCACTTTTCTTATAAAGTTTTCCAAATTCGATAGCTGTTTCAGTAGAGAAATCTTCATCAAGCTCATATTTTGCAATTTCATTATCGCCGTCAAGAAGTCTAATAAAAGAGTTAGAGACTTGACCAAAATTTTGTCGTCGAGATTCTGCTTCGTGAATTGTTACGATAAAAGTGATTTCAGTGATTTTCTCATTAACTTTACTTAAATCAACATCAACGACCTCATCGTCTCCATCACCCGCACCAGTTAAATTATCGCCATGGTGTTCAACAGAAGAGTCCTCAGAAGTTTTATTATTGTAATAGACAAAGAATTTTTCAGCAGGAACTTTTCCGTTTGCATCAATCATAAAAACAGAAGCATCTAAATCGAATTCCCCACCTGTGTCAGTAGCATTTGTATCCCAACCGAGACCAATTCGAACTTTAGTTAAACCTGGAGCTTCTTTTGATAAATCAATTCTAGCACCTTTACTTAAATCAATACCCAATTTTGAATCCTTTTTTTTAATTAGATAATTATAACGAATAAAATATTAAATCTCTTTTCCCGCCACAAAAGTTTTATAAACTTCACCTTTTAAAATCGTATGAAGTGGAATTTTTTGAAGATTATCAAACTCTAAATTTCCCAAATCGATAAAAATGAAATCACTCAAAATATTTTCTGAAATATCACCAACATTTAATCCAAGAGCTTTTGCGGGTCGAGAAGTTGAAGCGAGAAGTAAATCTTTTCCAAAACTTTCCAAATCCATATTTTCATGAAGAAAAAGAGCAATTTTCATCTCTTCCAACATATCAAGAGAGTAGTTTGAAGACAAACCATCCGTTGCCAAAATCCACGGAATTCCAAACTTCTCCATTTTTTGCAAGTCTAGTTTTTTATTTCCCAAAAGTCGATTTGAAATCGGAGAATGTGCGATGAGGTGATTTCCTGAAATTTTTTCCAATTCAGAATCATTCAAATAGTTTCCATGAACAAGAATAGTTTCTAAATCTAAAGTTTCAAAAAATTCATCAACTGTTGTGTGCCGATGAGCATTTCCGTAAGCTCTCATATAAAAATCGTAGAATTCTCCACTTTCAGAATCTAACCAATCCCGTTCAGCTTTTGACTCAAGTGAATGAGCGGAAATTTTGTAATTTTTAGTTTTTGCAAGTTCGACAACTTTTTTTGCGACAATTCTATGAACCGAATATGGAGAATGCAGGGAAACTGCTGGAGTAAATTTCTCATCTTGTAACTCTTCAGATTTTTGTAATCGGGAAAGCCAAAGTTGGTAAAATGAATCGACTTGGTGCGGTTGAGATGCGATAATTTCATTAAATACAACTTTCCGAATTGGTGAGTTTTTTAAAACTTCCAAATCAAGTCCGAGAGATGAAATCACACCGACCGTTGTTGTTCCGCTTTTCAAAATCCTATTTAAAGTCTCATTCATGACCTCATCGCTAATATTTTGAGAGAGATTTGGAAAATTTGCCACAACTGAATTTAACCAAGAAATAAAATCTCCGTAATTGTATTCTGTTGTGTGATGACTATATTCTAAATGAACATGCGAATTTACAAAACCCGCCATCATTAAAGAGTTCTCTCTAATTTCAGAAATTTCAGCATTTGGAAACTCATTTTTTAAATCTTGGAGAGTTCCAATTTTCTCAATTTTTTCACTAAAAGCGACTGAAAGATTCTCTAAAATCTCTCCATTACTAAAAATATATTTTGGCGAGACAATTCTCATTTTCAATACTCCGTGTTAAACTTCTTTAAAAAAGTAGCAGAATTTGAAAAAAATAGCAGTTGCTTTTACTGGTCGTTCAAATAGTGGAAAAACGACGGTAATTGAGAAGATTTCTAAAATACTCCTTTCACGAAAAGAAGAAGTTATAATCGTAAAAAATGACCCAAAAGACAAAGCTAAATTTGATGTCGATGGAAAAGATAGCGATAAGTTTTTCAAAACTGGTGCAGATGTTTTTGTTGTTTCACCAACTCGAACAACACTTTTTTCGCATAAGAAAAGTGAATTAGAAAATTTAATTGAGATGAAGCCGAATTTTGATTTTTTACTCGTTGAAGGTTTAAAGCATTTGCCATTGCCGAGAATTGCAGTAATTCGTGGTGAAGCTGATGAAAGCTACTTTCCGTTTGTAAAAGCTGTTGCAATTGATGAAAGTGTGGATAAGAGTAGAATACCTGCCGATATTGATATTTTAGACTTGAATTCTCCAGAGGAAATTATTCTTTGGATTGAACAAAATGGGGAGAAGATAGATTGAATGAAATTTTAAATGCGATAGAAAAATCCGCAATTTTAATTGCTGATGCGATCGATAGAGATAGTTTTTCTTATGCTGAAAGTCATAATGCACACGGGGACCACCAATTAGAATTAGATTTGCAATGCGACAAAATTATTGAAGATGAGTTTAAGACTTTACCAAATTTAAAGGGACTTTCGAGTGAAGAGAAAGATGGATTTTTAGAAATTGGGAACGGCGATATTTTGATTTCATACGATCCGCTTGATGGTTCAAGTCTTGTTGATGTAAATCTTTCAGTTGGTTCAATTTTTGGAATTTACAAAGATGAATTTCTCGGAAAAAAAATGATTGCTTCCGCTTATGTTGTTTATGGTCCAAGAGTTGAAATTGTTTTTGCCGATGAGGTCGGTGTAAAACTTTACAGGTTAAATAAAGCGGAAAAGAAATTTCATTTTGTAAAAGATTTGAAATTGGGTGAAAAAGGAAAAATCACAGCAACTGGTGCAGTTCAAAAAGGATGGAATTCTCTTCACAAAAGTTTTGTAGAGCAAATTTTTTCTGAAGGCTATCGACTCCGATATTCTGGTGGAATGGTTCCCGATTTGCACCAAATTCTTCTTAAAGGTGGTGGAATTTTCTCGTATCCTTCGACTTCTGACAAACCAAAAGCAAAACTACGAATGCTTTTTGAAGTTTTTCCGTTTGCATTTATTTTTGAAAAAGCAGGTGGTTTTGCACTTGATGAAAGCACAAATCGAGTTTTAGAAGTTGTTCCAGAAAATCTACATGACACTTCGCCATGTTTTTTCGCATCAAAATATGAAATAGAGGTAATGAAAAAATATTATGGAAATAAGTGAAGCTGAATTTGAAGAAAAATTCCTAGAAAATGTTGAAAAATTGGAAAATTGCCAAAAAGAGCATCAATTAACAAGTTGTATGCCGTGTGAAAAATTTGAGAATTGTCCAATCCGTCTCGAATATGTTGAAGCTGTTTATCAAAGTATGGCAAAAGGCGAAACCGCAGACTTTGATTTTTAAATTAAAAAATTCCACCTTTTAAAATTTTGTTAAACTTTCTTTAAAAAGGTGGATATTAATTTTGAGATTAATATTAGCGACATCAAACAAGGGAAAAGTCAAAGAGATTAGTGCTTTTTTAGAGGATTTTGATGTTATTCCGTACAGCGACCTCATCGAAAAATTTGAGATTGTTGAAGACGGAAAAACTTTTAAAGAGAATGCAAATATAAAAACAAAAGCAGTTTGGGAAAAGTTGAACAAAAAAGGTTTTTCCGAAACTGTTATTTCTGACGATAGCGGAATTTCAGTCGAAGCCCTCGATTGGAAACCAAACATATACTCCGCTCGATTTGCTGGAGCTGGTTCCAATGATTCTCAAAACCGTCAAAAAATGATTTCAGAATTAAAAAATCTAGGAATCTCAGAAAGTAAAGCTTTTTATACCGCCGCAATTTCAATCATTGATAAAAATGGAAATCTTTCAACAACTCATGGTTGGATGCACGGAAAAGTTATTAATAGAGAAATTGGCGATGGCGGTTTTGGGTATGACCCAATTTTTATTCCTGATGGTGAAACTGAAACTCTTGGAACTCTGCCAACTGAAATCAAAAATAGATACTCTCACCGAGTCAAAGCACTTAAACTTGCAAAACTGATTTTAGAAAAATTAAAGTAGGAGATTTTTTGGAAAATTTAGCAGAATTTAATTTAACTTTTTATGTAATTGCCTATCTTGCGGGTTCAATCCCTTTTGGTCTTATTCTTGTAAAAGCTTTTGCAAATATTGATATTCAAAAACATGGTAGTGGAAATATTGGAGCGACAAATGTTCTCCGTGTTTTAAAAGAAAACGGACAAGAGTCTCTTGCAAAAAAGCTTGGAATTGCAACACTTCTCCTTGATGCTTTAAAAGGAGCAACTGTTTTGCTTGTTGCGATGTTTGTCTATGAAGCACCAGAAGATACACTTTTTGCAATTATGGTTTTAGCTGTTGTTGGTCATATATTTTCAGTTTTTCTTCTTTTTAACGGAGGAAAAGGTGTTGCGACAGGTCTAGGAGTTTCTGCTGTGATGTTTCCAATTGAGACAATTATCGCTTTTTTAGTTTGGTTTGTAATGGGAAAAGTTTTGAAAATTTCATCCATCTCTTCACTTATTGCACTCTCTTCACTTTTTGGATTCTCATTTCTAATTTCTCCAGATGTAACACATGTTCCGCTCGGAATTGTTGCATTTTTAATAATTTATAAACATATTCCAAATATTGAAAGATTGATTCGGGGTGAAGAGAAAAAAGTGGTCTCTTAAAAAATTGTTCGGAATTAATCCGAACATCTCTTAGAGAAAAAAGTAGAAAATTCCCGCAGAAACTATTAGATAAATTCCAAATGGAATAAATTTATAGTTTGAAACAACATGAAGAAATCCTTTGATCGCGATAATTCCAAAAAGAAAAGAGACGATAAAACCGACTCCTAAAAGTTCCAAATTATTTAAAACAACTGATTCGCTTTTAAAAAAAGTGTATGCCGAAGCGATACCCATTGTTGGAATTGCGAGAAGAAAAGAGAACCTCATCGCCAATTCACGACTAAAGCCAAAAATCATTGCTCCTAAAATAGTAGAACCACTTCTTGACACACCTGGAATTAGTGCAAAAACTTGAAAAATTCCAACTCCTAAAGCACCAAAAAAAGATATTTGCTCTTCACGATGAAATTTGAATCTCTCCTCTTTTATAAAAAACTCAAATATCAAAAAAGCAATACCTGTTAAAAACATAAAAAGAATTGTCAAATCGCTAGTAAAAAGTGCCTCTATCTGCTCATGAAAAAAGAGACCTACAAAACCAGTTGGAACAAATGCAATTCCAAGTTTTATCCATAAATCAAAAGATGCAATAAGTCGAGACCAAAAAAGCAACATGACTGAAAAAATTGGTGCAATTTGGATAATTATTTGAAAACTTGTCATAAACTCATTTTGCTCTAAATCGAGAAGTTGTGAAGTTAAAACAAGGTGAGCCGTGCTAGAAACTGGTAGATATTCGGTGATACCTTCCACGACTCCTAAAATTGCAGAGTCGTAAAGTGTCAATTTCTTGAACCTGGTTTTATCGCCTCTGAACCATCGGCACAAAGAGGGCAATTTTCTGGATCAAAAACCTCAAAAATAAAATCTTCAAGTGCAAAAAGCGGTTTGTTTTCTGGTAATTTACAATTCTCTTTTCGCTCTAAATCGCTACCGTTTCGGACACAAAAACCTCGGTTTGCAATTGCACTAAATCCAACAACTTCACCTCCTGCTCTTTCAACTTCTCTAGCTGATTCAAGTGCTGATCCTCCTGTTGTGATAATGTCTTCGCAAATTAGAACTTTCTCACCTTTTGCAATTTCAAATCCTCGCCGTAGAACCATTTCTCCATCTTTTCGCTCTGTAAAAATTGAACGAACACCGAGAGAACGAGCAAGTTCATATCCCGCAATTACACCGCCAAGTGCAGGGGAACAAACTAAATCCACCTGAATTCCACTTTTTACGATGAGGTCGGCAAGGCGATCTGCTAATTCACCCGCAACTTTTGGATGTTGTAAAACTTTTGCCGACTGCAAATATCGATTTGAGTGTTTTCCACTACTTAAAAGAAAATGCCCTTCAAGTAGTGCCTCGTGCTTTTTATAAATTTCTTCCAAACTCATTTTTTTCTCTTTTAATTTTTATGCAAACAAATTATATCAAAAGGCACTTTTCAGAATTTCTTATTTTTCAATCAATTCCAATTTGTCAAAAGCATTTTTCAATTCATCAAAAGATTTTATCCAGCCAACATTTATTGCAAAACCGAGAGTTTTTAACCATTCGGCACGATTTTCTTGAACAAGTGAATCATGCTCTTTTTCGTTATAGCCTTTTGTTGAAAGAATTGAAAGTTTTTGACGAATTCTTTTTGACATCGAAACATAGATTCCTGTGTTGTTTTTCTCTTTTCTGTCTGGCAAAGTATCAACAAGTTTATTGAACTCTTTGAAATTGTCTCCACCGACATCTCTCCAAAAAAGAATTTTCTGATTGATAAAAACTTCATACATCTCGTATTTTAATTCAGGAGATAAGTAATTTGCCAAATCCAACATGATGAAAAGTTTAGCCCAAGTTCCACCATAACGACCTTTTTTTGTCTTAATAACATTAGAAAGTTTAATTAACTTTGCAAAGTCCATTTTTCTATCAAGAGTTTTATAATTAACCAATTCACGGGGATTTAGAAAAACTCCCGCGACGGGAGTTTTAGAACTTTCAGCATATTTTCGTTCGACAGTTGCAATAAATTCCCAAGTATTTTCTCTTGCTAACCATTCTCTCATTTCAATTTCACGAAGACCTTCACTTTTGCGATATTCGTTGCCGATGTTAAGAACATCATTTAGGCTTCCCATTTGAGAAAGATGTCCAATTTGGACGGTGTAGTTTTTTCCGATTTGGATTGTCATTTTTTGATCAGTATTCATGCTAGAATTCCGTTGTGCCTTTTTTAAATTTTTATGCAAACAAATTATATCAAAAGGCACTTTTCAGAATTTCTTATTTTTCAATCAATTCCAATTTGTCAAAAGTATTTTTCAATTCATCAAAAGATTTTATCCAGCCAACATTTATTGCAAAACCGAGAGTTTTTAACCATTCGGCACGATTTTCTTGAACAAGTGAATCATGCTCTTTTTCGTTGTAACCTTTTGTTGAAAGAATTGAAAGTTTTTGACGAATTCTTTTTGACATCGAAACATAGATTCCTGTGTTGTTTTTCTCTTTTCTGTCTGGCAAAGTATCAACAATTTTATTGAACTCTTTAAAGTTGTCTCCACCAACATCTCTCCAAAAAAGAATTTTTTGATTGATGAAAACATCGATAACTTCGTATTCTAGTTTTGCAGAAAGATAAATTGCACCTTTAAGCAAAATGTGTAAGTTTGCCCAATAACCACGATTTTCAGGCTTTCCACCTTTTTGGGATTTAATTACTGAAAATTTTTTAATTGCCTGTCCATAAAGCACTTTTTTACCATTGTCTTTTGTCGGAATTTTCAAATCGTCGCTATGACGATTAGGGTTTTTTCTAATTTCTGCTTCTGTAATAAATTCCCAAGTGTCAGGTAAACTAAGGAACTGTTCAATTGTTTTGGGTTTTTTACCTTCAAGCTCTCTATAACCATTTCCAATATTAAATATATCAGTTAAGCTACCCATTTGAGAAAGGTGTCCGATTTTAACTGTGTGATTTTTTCCGATTTGGATTGTCATTTTTTGATCAGTATTCATGGTAGAATTTCAAAACCTCTTTTTAATTATTTTTTGACGAAACAATTATATCAAAAGAGGTTCTTCATAAATTCTTATGTTTCAATCAATTCCAATTTGTCAAAAGCATTTTTCAATTCATCAAAAGATTTTATCCAGCCAACATTTATTGCAAAA
>AKKQ01000021.1 GCA_000276965.1 Thiovulum sp. ES
TTGAATTGGCGAATAATATTCTCATATTTTACAAATGAATCTTCAAACTTCTTTAAAAGACAATATGAAAATTTCTGAATTCCTTTCTATCAAACAAATATCTTTTATTAAAGAGTTAAAGTCTTGACTTTACCGAACATTTTTCAATAAAAGATATTTAAATAAAAAAGTAGAAGAGACGATTATCACATTAGAATTTAAATCAAAATAGGGGTTTTATTGATGAAAACTTCAAGATTGAGTTTAGCTACTGCTTTAGCTTTAGGCTTAACTGCCTCCTCTCTCTCTGCTGCTAACACAGACTTAATTGATCTACCACTAAAAGACGAGCACTGGAGCTTTATCGGTGTTAAAAGTGGTTTTTCTGAGACAGCTTCTTCTGGATCAGTGTTTGACGAAAATATTTATGAAATTTCAGAAATTGAGATGATTGATGACAATCTTTCAGCAGAAGTTCATGGATCATCTGCTGATGGAAACTTGACAGTTTCTTTTTGGGTAATTGATCACAATCAAGAAATGGAATACTCTTCTGCAAAAATGTATGTTGAAGAGAGACAAAGTGATAGTACAAATATGCTGAATGAGATGTATGTTTATTCTGATGATGCGAACACAACTCCAACAATCAGAATTAGATACCAAGGTCAATACGAAACAAGTAATTTCTATTTGGAATTAAATGGTTCAGCAAATGTATATGAAGGTACTTTTGAGTCTCAAGCTGAATATGATGCTCCTCAAAAATTGACTCAACTTTCTGGTTCTGGAATGGCAAAAGATGTGAATCTTTCAATCAATTATGTTTGGGACTTAAATCTTTCTAACAATCCTGGTAGAAGTGGTATTGCTGGAACAAAGAATGACTACACAAAAACAGATTTTAAAGATGAAGTAACAGAAACAAAATATGCTGATACAACAATTCAGATTTATAATTATAACTCTGCAATGACATCTTGGGAAACTTGTATCACAGCAGCAGGTTCAGATGACTTGAGTAGTTGTGACTTTACAGAATTTGAACCTGGAAAAGGTTATTGGGTAAAAGCTGATAATGAGAATGACAGTGGTTTAATTCTTGGTGACGGAACATTAACCTCTGATGATTACACCCTTACAAATGGTTGGAATATGCTTGCTCTAAATGACTATGATATTGCTCCAAAAGGTGGAACAGCCTTATTAGTTGAATTGAATCAAACTGTAACTGCTGGACCAATTTCTTTTATTATTGAAGATGCTGAAGGAACAATTTCTCTAGAATTAAATAGTTCTCCTTATTATTATGGTGGAAGTGAGGCGAATCATTCAAAAATCTTACAAGTTTTCAACCAACAAATTGGAAGTTACATGAAAGACAACAATCTTTCAGATGTTTTCAATATTAGATTTTACGATGCAAATATTTCTAATACTGATAATAATGGAACACTTATAGTTTCAGATACAAAATTCAGAATTATGGAAAAAAGTACAAATCTTGATTTTGTGGGTAAAGTAACAACAGCTGGTGGAAGAGATCCAATTTCTTTGGTAACTGGAAGTCGTTCAGCAACAGACGATTTAGATGAAGCTGGAGTTTCTTCTGTGTTTGGTGAAACAGCTCTTGCTCTTCTCCGAATTGATGACGGAACTACAGAAAATTCTCTTTATCCTGAAGTTAGATTTTCAAAATATGGCTCTAGTGACACAAGAGATATAAACTTAAGCGATGTTTCCAGAGACTTGGACGATGAAAACAAATTTATTTCAAGCAGTATCTCTATTGATACAGATTTTGACGGAATTTATGATACTCTAGTTGTTGCTGATGAAAACGGAACAAATTTCTCAGTTCAAGATAAAACTTTTACAAGAAAATACCAAGTTATTGCTCCTCAATTAAATGGTGCAACAGCAGGAACAACTTTTATTCTTGATCTTGAGCAAAATAGAACCTCTGATTTAACAGTTAGTTTAACATCACATGCGGGTTATGATAGCATTGCAAATGCACTAACAAATATTATTGATGGAAACGGTAAAATTGATGGTGGTGATACAAAAGAACTCAATGCTTCTCATAACGGAGACGGATACATTTATGTTATGACTCCTAATCCAGACATTAGAAATTTTGCAATCACTCAAGCAGAAGGAAATCTATCTGTATTAAAACTTGTTTCTGGTGAAGGTGATGACAATGCTTCTGGAATTGTTAGCAACGTTTATTCACTTCAAAATCTTGCTCAAGCTCCAATCAATACTCAACACAAATATGATTTAAATATCTCATGTGCTACTATCGCTACTGCAAGTTCAGATGGTTATCTAGAATTTGAAATGCAGAATTTTTCTCACTATCCAAATAGAGTTGTTTCAAGCGAAGATGGAAATATTACTGTTAGATTTGGTCTTTGGGATGAAAGGAATACATCATCAAAAATTAGAACATATGCAGATAGCTACATGAGTGTTAGTGGAGTAATTGTTGGAACAGATTATGCTGGTGGTACCGCAGTTGATGTGAATTTTTCAGTTCCTTCAGAAGACTTAAATGAGACTTGTAATGCTCATGGAGGGGATGTAAGTGGAGTAACTAAGTTATTTTCAAATGCATTTAATAAATTCTTTACAGATACAAACACTTCATTTGAAGTTGAAGCAAGTTATAGTGATTCAAGTATAGTTTTAGTTGGAGATATAAACATAACAACTTTAGTTACAGCAGATGATGTTGTTCGTTTTGCTTTCTCAAGTGACACTACTTTTGCAGATACAGAAAACAACTACACAATTATTGTTTATGAGTCAAATCTTACAATTCCAACAGCAATTGAAAATCTTACTTATGATAAAGTTTATGCTGGTCAAATGAATACAGATGTTGAAAATCCTCTTTCTGTTCTTCAAAGAAAAACTGATGCTGATGGTAACAACTACAAAATCACAAAAATCTTAACAACAAATGAAGATGCTGATAGAATTTCTTGGAATTTCATTGACATGACAAAATATAGTAGTGGTTGGTTTGATGATAACGATCCATACAATATTTTCTCTTTCCATGGTGAAAAAGGATACTGGGTATTCCTCGATGGTGGTCATAGAAATCCATTAGGAAGTAGTGATGAAGCAGAATTTAATTCTGAAGATATCTCTTCTGCAGTATTTAAATATTCTCATGAATTTACAGGTGATGTGGATTCAACAGCCGCTTCTCCAAATGATGAAACAATCAACTGGAAGAAAAATGCGACAATGACAACAACAAATACACTTTATGATGGAACTGTTACTGTTGATGTTGGTGATATGCAAGATGCTTCTGAAATCGATAGAGCTATCTTGATGATTGATGGTGAAAAAATCACAATGACAAAATCTGGAAATGAGTATAGTGCTACTTTCTCAGAGTATCAACTTGAAGATTTTGGAACTGATTCAACTCTTGATGTAAATGTTAGTTTCTTTACAACTGATTTCTTTAGCAAAACTATTGGAATGACTCTTGATAATGAAGCTCCAACTCGACCAACAATTACAATCAATGATCCGTATTTGACAGATGTTACATTCAGTAGTTCTCCAGATACTGTTTATTTCCATATTTATGAAGGTGATATTAACGATTCAAAACCTCTTTCTCACCTTAAAAATACAGGAAATACACTTGTTGATTACAATATTTCTGCAGATGGCACAGATGGTTTAGCAACTGGATACAACTTCTGTGCAACTGTTCAAGAGTTTAATGATAATCTTGGTCTTTACCAATTTATCGCAGTTGATGGTGTAAGCAATAGTGGATACATTCTTGGCGATGATTACTATGGAGATATTTACTACAATAGAGTTTCAAATGTTGGATACATTCCAGATTCAAACAACAGTTACCCTATTTACAAAAACGCTTCAATTTACCAAATTCCTACTGATGGTGTAGATAGAATTCCTGTTCTTTATGGTTCAGATTGTAAGTCAGATTCTGTTGAACAACTTGTAAATGATGATTATGGTTTCTCTGCAACTTCTTTAAATGGTGCTGATTTCAATATTTCAATTGAAACAAACTCTTCTGTTCCTGCACTTGCTGAAGCTGGGGTAGATTCTCTTGCAACTGTAAAAGTAGCTGTAGATAACTTTGAAATTGGAAAAGTTCAGTTTAATGTTAATTATTATACAGAACACAATCAACCAGTTCTTTTTGCTTATAACGGTGGAATTTACAAAACAGATTTTGCAATTCTTGAGTGGAATTCCACAAAAGGTGCAACTGCTGGAACAGGTAATACTGGCACAGGTATGGGTACTATAAATCTTACAGATGCAAACAAATCTCTTCTTTCTGGTCAAGCAATTCTTGGTAGTGATTAAGAATCACTTTTAACTCTTGGAGGGAAACCTCCTCCCCTATTTTGGTATCTTTGAGAGGTCTCTCCTCTCTTTGATAGATATCGAAAACAAAAAAATATTTTTTTTCAAAGAAACTTTAAAAAGAGACTCTTAAAACCGATTTTTCTTATTATTTACAATTTTAAGGACTTGTTTTGATAAGAGTGGCTCTTTTAACAATTCTAATATCTTTATCACTACAAGCAGTAACAATTCCAAATGGTTGGTCTCTGCTTGGTAGTAGTTCGACAATAAATTTGTCTGAAAATTTTCCTGATGATGGAAACCATAAACTTATTTGGAGTTATAGAAATGGTGTCTGGTCAGCTTACGGAAATACTCAAACTTTAAAAAATGCAATAGCATCAAATGGAGTTTCTGAACTTTCTGAAATAGAGCCAAATATTGGGTTTTGGATTCAAAATGACGGAAATAGTTTCAACACATCACTTGATACAAATTCCTTAGGTTCTATTGAAATTAAAAGTGGTTGGAATCTTTTAGGAAATGGTTCAGCTTTAAATTTAGAAAAATTTAGCAATTTCCCACAATTAGCACTTTTTTGGAGTTATCAGAATAATCAGTGGTATCCATATGGAAATAGCGAAGCTTTAAAACAGGAAGTCTCAGACTCTGCTTTTACACCTCTCTCAACTTTGCCAGAAAATAGTGGTTTTTGGGTTTTAAATCTTGGTGGCGACATACTTTTTGAAAACTCTGAAGAAAATGGAACAATTTTTGGTAACTTAGATTTGCCAAGCGGTTTTGGTGAAGTTGGAGATTTAAATCTCTCTATTTTTAATCAAAACCAAAATTTAGTTTTTTCATCAAATTTAATTGATAGAAATTTCTCTTTTGAAAATGTACCAACTTGCTCAAATTGTATAGCTGTTCTATCAGGAACAAATTATTTAGGAACAGGAATAGAAAAAAGTGCAATTTCAATTTCAATTTCAGAAGGAACCTCATCGGAATTACCTTTTCCTCCAACTATTTTAGATTTACAAAAAACGAGTGGAGATAATTTACAACCAGATATTCTACACACTTATTTTGATACCCAAAATGGTCTTTTATCTTTGAATTTAACAGTTGCCGATCCTGAAGGTGATGCGATTGAGTGTGAAATAGATTGGGGCGATGGAGAAACTACAAAAACAGCTGATTGCTATCGAGAAGAAATAACTCATAAATACACTTCAGGTGGTATGAAGTTTCCAGTTCTTAGAATTTCCGATCAAACTCATAGTCGAGCAATTGGAGAAAGAGTTGAGGTTGAAATTCCTACAACTTTAGCAAGAACGGCTCCAAGAATTTTAGCTAGAGATGTAAATATCACAGAAAACAACACTCCAAAAATTCAACTCGTTAGTGATGAATTAGACTATAACTTTTTTAAACTGTCTTTCTTTGCTTTTGATTTTGACGGAGATAACTTAGAGTGTAATTTATCAATTATTGGTGAAGATTACAATATTACAGAATTCTTTCCAAGTTGTCGAGAGCAAACTTATGAAATAAATTTCCAAACTCTTGGTGAAAAAGCTGTCAGCATGTCTGTAACAGATGGACATTACACGGATTCTTACAGCTATGATGTAAATGTTACCTCTCTTCTTGATACACAACCAACTTTTCGTAGTGTTGTTGTAACACCATCTACAAATAGAGTTGCAAAAGTTTCTGGTGCATTGGCAATGCAGGTTCAAAGTCTGAAAATAGATTGGGGCGATGGAAATATCGAAACTTTCCAAACTTTTGACTCATTTGATTTGAATTTTTCAAAAAGATATGCTCTTGAAGGAACTTACACTTTAACAATTGAAGTTGCTGATGAAAATAATAATACATCAACAGGAAATCGCGAATTTGAAGTTTTAAACAATTATGCACCAGATATTGAAATTGTTGATTATCGTGCATCAAACGGTAAAGACATAACAATTACATGGGAAATTTCAGACCGAGATGATGACAAAATTGTTAATTCAACTCTGCTTTGGGGTGATGGTGATTTTGTAGAAATTGGAACAACTGGTACTTTAAATAATCTATATTTGGATCAGCCTGAAGATGCTTTAAAAATTGTTTCAGTTGATAGTCAAGGAAATACTAGAATTGAAGAATTACGAAATAGGATTTCAGTTCCTCCAAAAATTGTAAATTTAGAAACAGAAATCTTTAGAGAATATGTCTATCTTTTTGGTGAAATGCAAAGATCTGAAAAAGATTTTGACATCAATATTTCTTGGGGAGACGGAAATCTTTCAAATTTTGAAGCTTACACAGATTATACTTTGAAAGATGAGGGTTGGCATGAAATCAACTTAACACTTACAGAACAAGGTTGGCAAACTGCTGATTTAGATCTTGAAATTGATAGAAGTTCTCTTGCGAGTGGAGTTTTTGAGGATAAAATTTATATTGTTGGCGGATATGACGGATATGATTTTAGTTCAGCAGTTGAGGAATTTCGAGAAAGCTCTCTTTCACTGTCGTCAAAATCAGAAATGCCAACAGCTCGGGGATATTTAGGTGCAGTTGGATTTAATGGAAAAATCTATACAGTTGGTGGTTCTGGATATAAATGGCAAGAATTTGAAATTTATGATGTTGCAACCGACAAATGGACAAAAGCAAATAGAGTCCCTACTCCTAGAATTTATATGGGTGTTGAAGCTGTAAATTATAAAGTTTTTGCAATCGGTGGTTTTGGTCTTGATTGGAATGAAGTTGAAATTTACGATATTCACAATAGTGTTTGGACTGGCGGACGAGATATGCCAACAGCCCGAGGTGGATTGACAACAACAGCAGTCGAAAGTAAAATTTATGCAATCGGTGGTTTCTCTAAAAAAGACAATAAATATACGAATAAAGTTGAAGTTTATGACACAATTTTAAATACTTGGACAACAGTATCTTCTCTTCAAACTCCTCGAGCTTATCACACATCTTTTTACTATAACAATAAAATTTATGTAGTTGGAGGTGTTGGTTTAATTGATGGTGTTGAAACTTATCTTGACACTGTTGAAATTTTTGACTTAGAAACTGAAAAATGGAGTTACGGTGAAAATCTTTCTAGCCCAAGAGCTTATGCTACTGGTTCTCTAATTCTTGATAGAAATGGTCGTGTTGGTAGATACTATCTTTTTGGTGGAAAGAAAAGTGATTATGAAAGGATCGGTTTAGTTGAACTCTATTCTCCAGATTATAGTTATGTTGAAAATAATTCAACTTTTATAAATTTTAGAGATGGTAGTCTCTATCTTGAAGCACTTTCACATAAATATTCACAAGATGGAAATTACACAGCAACTGTTAAATTTATTGATAGAGATTTCTTGATTGCTAAAAAGTCTTTCAATATAGAAATTGACAGAAGTTCAAAAATTGATTTATCAAAACTTGTAATTGAGAGAAATAATGAATTGCGAGAATTGATATTCTCTGGAGAAGTTAGTTTTAAAGATACAAATATTACTTCTGCAAAAATTTATTGGGGCGATTCTGTTGTAAATATTTATGACTTTGATGAGTTCAATATCTCAAAACTTTTCTATGTTGATGATGTGAATGTTACTTTTGAATTTACAGACCACCTTGGTGAAACTGTTCGTTTTGAAAAGGTAATTTGGATTGAGAGTGAACTTCCAAAAATTGATCAAGCTCCACCAGAACTTGTATTTAGCGAAAATAATATTTCTTTTCCTATTCATATTATCGATAGGCTTTCTGGAGTTACACACTATAAATTGAGCGATCAAAATAATTCTATTGATGGTGAATGGATTGAAGTTGATAATTTTGAACAAGACCAAAATGCCACTGGATATGATATTCCTGGAGAAGGAAACATTACAATTCACATCGATGATTTAAATGATTCTCGAAGATATTTTATTTATTTAAAAGATGAAGCTGAAAATATTTCTGATTTAAATGATTCTGAAATTTACACTTTTGATCCAAAAGATAAAGGAATTTTAGACATTATTTACGATATTACAGCTCCAAAACAGAGACTCTTTTCTCCAACAGGAACTTTGTCAGCAGAAACTGGATACATGTGGAAATATATCTATTCTTCAAATATGTACATGCAAGATGATTACAAAATCAACAAAGGTTATTTTGGTTTTGAAGAAAATAAAAGCAATAGAAAATATTTTGATATTAACTTATCAGATGCCAATCTTTCTATTGAATATAATGTAACAAGTTTTTATGTAGAAGGTCCAGAAAGTGATTGTAATTTAAGCGAAGATTTTAATTTTACCGCTTCTGCAATTAGTGATGTCTGTACATTTACAATGGATTCAAACACAAGTTACTATATTGTTGTTAGAAATCAAAAAACAAAAGAAGTTTTACAAAGTTACAATGCAGATTTTAAAGAAGAAGCAAATAGACTATACTATTTAGAATTGATTGATTTTGCGGGACACACTTTTGAAAAAATGTTCTTTACTGATACAAATGGAGTAATTCGAGATGACAGAAAAGCACCAGAAGTTAATGGCACTTTATCTTTTCCGTCAACACAAACTGGTTCAAAAGAACTCTATTACGAAATGCTTGAAGATACTGGTACAGAAAAATTCCACGAAGTTCATGAAGATTATGTAGGAAATGTTCCATTGAGATTCAATGATAGAAACATCACAATTGAAGTAAGTTTTAAAGATGATTATTCTGGAGTTACAGAATATGCAGTTTCAACATACAATGATATGATTGAAAAAACTCAAGTATGGCATGAATTTACGGGTAGAACACTTGACCAAAACGGAACAATTTATCACATTTTAGATATTGAGGATGGAGATCACAATTTATATTTCCAACTCCGAGACTTAGCAAAAAATGAAACACTTGGTTTTGAAATGAATATCACACTTGATACAACAAAACCAGAGCCAACATTTATTCCATTTGTTCAAAATATGACAATTAAGCTTGAGGCAAAAGATAATATTGAATTAGGAAGTTGGTACTTTGGAGAAGAGAGTAGTCCAGCAGATTCAGAATTCTTAAATTTAGATTCTTCTTTAAAAGAGACTACAGTGTATCAGGATTTCAATTTTCTTTATGGTAAAACTTATTATGGAATTATGAGAGATGGATTTGGACACCAATTCAAAAAAGAGTTTGATTCAACAGATACAAAATATTTTATTGACGATACAGCTCCGACAATTATTAGTGGTTTAGATGTTTTAGTTCCTGAGACAAATGAGTCTAAATTTTTCTTGACAATTGCATCGGAAGACAATTTTTACGGTGTAAATGCTTATGCGGTAACGACCTCATCGGAAATGCCAGAAAAATGGGTAAATGGAGATGGAAACTATACTCGAGACTTAAGAATGTACGATACAAATCAGACATTTACATTTTGGTTGAGAGATATTGGTGGAAATATTGGAAGTGTTACAAAAGAAGTTGTATTTGACAACATTGCACCAACGGCGAAATTTATTCCAAATGTTGCAGATGAAGAAGCTATTGTTGTTGGATTAGACAATTGGAAATTGAAAAGTTTCTACTTTGGGACAAACAGAAATCCAAGTGATAGTGATTTTGTGGAATTTTATGAAGAGCATTCGCATGAAATGAATGAAACAATCTTTAATTTCGATTTTGAGTCAAACACAACATATTATGGATTTGTGAGAGATTACATTGGATATACATCAGACGAATTCCGATTGACTGAAGCGAACTTGACAGATACAACACCTGCAATTATTCGAGATATGAACTATACAAATATTACGAATGATGGTTTGATTTCGTTCGACCTTTATGCACTTGATGATTTCTCTCCATTGAATCTATATAAAATTGGGGAAAATGGAAGTTGGGAAGATTGGGGAACTGATCCTATTACAAACGGAACTTACCAAATTCATCTTGACGGAAATTTGACTTACAATTTAAATGTATATGTTCGGGATGAAAGTAACAATACTTCACTGCCATATCCAATTATAATTTATTTTGATGAAGCAGTTCCGTCGCTTTCGTGGAGAAGTGGAGCAGAAATGCCTGACAATTTGAAAAACATGGCAGTTGCAACTTCTGGAGATTATATTTACACATTTACAGGAGAAAGTGAAACTTTACGAGAAGAGATTTACAAATATGATTTTTCAACGGACACATGGAGTTCAATTAGCGATGAGGTCAGCATTCCAAGAAAAAATAGTTTTGCAATTGAGCTGAATTCAAAAATCTATCTGATTGGTGGATTTGACGGACTTTATCACCGTGAAGATATTGAGGTTTTTGATGTTGCTACTGAAACACTTTCTGATGGAGATGATTTGACAACTTGGCGAACACCTAGCGGAGTTGTTGAAGCAAATAGTTCAATTTTTGTAGCTGGTGGTGTAAATGAAGATGGAAACATCACATCAATTGAGAAAAGCACAACTGCTACTGGTGGTTGGACTGAATTAGATGGTAGTCTTTCGGAAAATTACAAAAATTATTCTGTGATTTCGTTTGATGATGATATTTATACAATTGGTGGAGAAAACAGTAACGGTGTTAGTAATGAATTGACAAAATTAGGTGCTACAAGTTCGACTTCACAATTTTCAGTTGCACGAACAGAGCATAATTCAATTGTTCTTGATGGAAAAATTTATGTTCTTGGTGGAATTGATGAAAATGGAACTCTGCTTGACCGAGGTGAGAGAAATATTTCAACAACGACTTGGGAAAATTTACCTCCAATTCCATCGCCGAGAAAAGGTTTTGGTTTAGCAACTCTTGATGAATCAATCTTCCTACTTGGTGGAGAGAGCGAAAATGGAAATCCACTTTCAGATGTTGATATTTTGCAAACAAAGATTTTCTCACTAAATCCAAACGGAAATAGTGTGAGACTCGTAGCAGAAGACAATTTATATTTAAGTGAATACTATTTTGGAACAACTCAAGTTCCTGCGGATTCTGATTTTACGGTATTCCATACTGAAAATAATGAGAGAGAGTCAAACTGGACAGTTTCAAAAGTTGATTTAAATATCTCAATTTCTAGTAGTGGAACTTATTACGGAATTCTCCGAGATGTGGCAGGAAACGAGCGAAACGAAACGGTTGTAATTCCATAACTTGAAAAAGTTCAAAGTTTCATTTTTTTACCACGGGTATAAAAAGAGTGAGACTTTTCGAGCTGAGTCAAAGAGTCATCTTTTTGACTCCTTCTCAAAAAAATATCCAAATCTTAAAATCCTCTCATACGATGAAATTTTCCAAAGCGAACAGATTGAAAAACTAAAAATATTTCTGATTGATTTTTTGAATCTAGAAAAAGTGAATGATGATTCCAAAATTGTTTTTATCAGTCAAATTGCAATAATGCGGGATTCTGGAATCCAGATTTTAGATATTTTAAATAGTACAAAAAGCAATGACAAGAATTTAAATCAGGCTGTTGCGGAAATTTTAAGACATCTTAATAATGGCTTGTCTCTCACAGAATCATTTAAACGGGTCGAAAATCGTTTAGACCATTTAACAAGTGTGATGGTTCAACTCGGCGATAATACTGGAAAGTTTGCAGATGCAATGTTGAAACTAAAAAAGATGTTGGAAGAGAGCAGGGAAAATCGAGACAAATTAAAGAAGGCTTTGACATATCCGCGAAATTTGTTTATTGCAATGGGGATTTCTCTTTTTGTGATGATAAAGTTTGTTGTTCCGCAATTCCAATCTATTTTTGCTCGTTTCAATGGAGAACTTCCAATTCCAACACAAATTTTAATTTGGAGTGAAAAATTTTTAAGCGATTTTGGAATTTATTTATTGACCTCATCGGTAGTTGGATTTTTTCTCTCAAAATACTATTTAAAAAAATCTAAAAGATTTGCAAAGCTATATTTTAAATTTCTACTTAAAATTCCAGTTATTCGAGAATTAGAGACTTATTCCACTCTCTATCGTTTTTCTCTTATTTTTTCTGAACTTGTAAATGCGGGAAATCCAATTTTTAAATCTCTAGAAATCTCAATTTCTATGGTGGAGAATTTAGTAATTCGTGAAAAATTAGAGATGGCTCAAGATAAAATTAATTTTGGTGGAACAATTTACAGTGGATTTATTCGCAGTGAAATTTTTGACAATATCGCTCTTCAAATGGTAAATAGTGCCGAGCAGAGTGGAAAAGTTGGAAAAATGTTTCTCTCTATTTCAGAGTATTACAAGCGAAAATTTCAGCAAATCGCTGAAAATATTAGTTCTCTTCTTGAACCACTGTTCCTAACTTTAATGGGCGGACTTGTTACACTGTTGGCACTCGGAATTTTTCTACCAATTTGGAATTTGGGAGAGTTTTAAATCAAAATATTTATAGAGTTGCTTGTTCGAGTAATTGCGACATAAAAAAGTCTTAAAAACTCTTCATCAGAAAGATAATTTATTCCTTGCATATCGATAAAAACATTTTTATAAGTCGAACCCTGTGCTTTATGAACCGTGCAAGAGTAGTGATATTTGTAATCCAAAAAAGTCTCTAAAGTTTGATAATATTCACCCCAACGAACACCTTTTAACTTTGGGTTTTTCTCTTTTATCGCACGAGTTTTAAGAGCCTCTAAAATATTTTTAAATTTCTGTTTTTCTGTTTTCTTAAGAATTTTATATTTTTCTCCGTGAAATTCACAATCCCAAAATTCCACCTCATCCGCATCAATAATTTCAACTCCACTTTTAAATGAATTTACTCCAATAACTTGAGAGTTATAAAATGTGCTTTTCTCAGTTGTTGTTTGAACGACAAAAAGATCATCTTTGGAAATATCTGGAGCTTCTCCATCAAAATAGAAATTCCGAGCCTCTTCGTTGTAAAAATTGACTCTGTTATTTGTAAATGAGACAATAATATTATCTTCGTTTTTAAAATTATTAAAGCTTAAATACTTTTCCAAAAAATCTTGTTGGTTGTTGAAAAAAGAGATTTTTTTATGTCTCTTTTCAGCCTGTATTTTTAAAATATCAAAAAGCTCTTTTTTTGTCCCACTATTTTCAAGTAGTGTTCTCACTTTTAAAAAGAGGTCAAGAACTCCAAAATCATCATTTCTAACTACTTTTCTAAGAATGAAATTTTTATAATCCACATTCTCAAAAACAGGTGAGTCGTATTTTTTAAACTCTTTTGGAAGAGTATTCTCGTTCTCGCTATTAATTGGTAAAAGTTGTAAAGAATCTCCAATAAAAAGAATCTTTTTTGCTCTACCTTTTTTAAAAACAGCTTGATAAATTTCGTAAAAAAGAGCATTTCCAATAAATGAAGCTTCGTCAATTATTAAAATATCTACTTTTTCTTGCTTGTTCTTTTTTGCATCTGCTGAATTGTCAATTGCAAAAATCTGTTCGCCAGTTTTGTGATCAATTTTTGGTTTTAACCCTAAAAAAGAGTGAACTGTTTTGAAAATAACTTTTTTATTTTCAGTTTCACCAACTCTCTCTCGAATCACTTTCAAAGCTTTGTGTGTTGGTGCAAGGACACCAATTTTAAATTTTTTCTTCAATGAAGATACAAGTTCTTCAGTAATATAGGTTTTTCCTGTTCCCGCCGAACCTCTTAAAACAAAAATATTTCTATTTTTATCCATGAAGTTTTCATCAGAAATCAAATCTTTTTTCAACTCTTTAAAAATAACTCTTTGCTCTTGAGTCAATTCGTGGTTTGACTTCTCTTGTTTTTCCTCTAAAGTATCCAAATATGATAAAAAATGCTCTAAAGAAGTCTCCAATTTTTGTAAATCTCTACCACTTAGTGAATTTCTCAACTCCTCCACTCTTTTATCTAACATCATTACCGCCAAACTTTTACAATAATTGATTTTAACAAAATTATAGGAATGTTATGAATTATTTCCCCAATTTGGGGAAAATTTTAGTGAAGTTTTGTTGTTGTAAGATAAGATGATTTTTCGATTTTCTCTTGAACTGTTGGCAACATCTCTTTTGCTGAATTGTAACTATCAAAAGGTCCAACAAGAACTCTAGTAATTTCTCTACCATTTGAAATATAAGTATCGATGTGATACTGAAGACTCAGAGCCTCAATACTAGCTAAATACTTTTTGTTTGGCTGATATTTAAAGAAAGTTCCAGTTTGAATATATGTTTTTTTATCATTTACAAGTTCGGTTGGATGATTCTGTTTAGGTGCTGATGATGTTTCAACTTTTGCTACAACTGGTGGTTGTGGCTCAGGAACAATCTCGCTTCTCTTTTCAAAAGTTGGCTCTGATCTATCAACAACCTCATCAACAGGCTCCATATATCGAGAGGAATCTGAATAGCTCTCCTCAATAAGTTCATCTTTATTAAATTTTTCTGTTGGTACTTCTTCAAAACCGCTAGAAAGCTCCAATTCTGGAGATGGAGTATCTATAAAGAAAGGCTCACTCTCGTCAAGAAATTCCATTGCTGTATCTCTTTTTTCTTCTTCAACAGAGAAAAAAGTTGTATAAATAACAAAAATCACAATAAGTAAAATAGCAAAAAGAATTGCTCCAAACATAACTTTCTTGCTTTTATCACTATTCTCTGATAAGTCATTTATATCATTTATATCTCTAAGGTTTTCTTCAGAATATTCATTGCTTCTAAACTCTCGATCTTCGTAATCTCTATCATTGATATTAAAATCGTCATCTCTCATTTTCTATTCCTTTTAAAGATGTTTTGACCAGGCAGCTCCTCGCTCTTTTGCATAGACTCCATAAGGAACTGTTAAAATATTAAACTCAGGCGGAAGGTCTTGGCTAGGAAACATTTTCCACTGTTTCGGAGTTTTTGCCCCAAGTTTGAGTGAAAGTGTTTTTCCAAGCTGATAAGCTTCATTTAAAGTTGTGTGTCCTTTATGTACATAAAGATGTAAATGTCCAGGTGTTTTTGATTCAAATGCAGTAAAATTAATAAAGCCTTCTTCACGAAGAAGAAGTTGAGCCTTATGATAAAATCTTTGTGGGTCTCGACCATTATAATCAAAAACGATATTTTCAACCTTACCCATTTTATTTGCAAGTTGATGAGCTAAAGTTATCTCTTTATTGAAATGTTTCTTTAGCACTTGTTGAGTCATGCTTCTTTCAACTTTTTTAAATTTGTTGTAAAAAATTCGACCGTTATAACTAATTTTATCAACAGTAGAACCAACATATTCATAGTAAGGTCGATTGATCATTTTGATCAGTTTCAACTCCATAGGATTCATCAAATAGTTCCTAGTAAGTTGGTCTGTCGTAAATTACAAATTTACTTGCTAAAGCTTCGAGTTCTGTTTTAATTTCCGCTTGTTTTTCTGTATTTTCAATATCATCAAGAACATCAGCAATTTTTGTTCCGATAATTTTGAACTCATCAACTCCCATTCCTCGACTTGTAAGAGCAGGAGAACCAACACGAATTCCACTTGTAACAAATGGGCTTCTTGTTTCACCAGGAACTGTATTTTTATTTACAGTAATTCCCGCACGACCAAGAGCTAAGTCTGCATCTTTTCCTGAAAAATCTTTATTTAAAAAAGAAACAAGAACAAGGTGATTATCTGTTCCGCCAGAAACAACATCATAGCCTCGAGAAACAAGAACTTCACCAAGAGCAGAAGCATTTGCTTTTACACTTTTAGCATACTCTTTCCATTCTGCTGAAAGATTGTGTTTAAAACCAACAGCTTTTGCTGCGATAACATGAACAAGAGGACCACCTTGTAATCCAGGGAAAATTGCTTTATTCACTTTTTTAGAAATATCTTCGTCGTTTGTCATAATTAGACCACCTCGAGGACCTCCAAGAGTTTTATGAGTTGTAGTCGTTACGACATCACAATGAGGGAATGGGTGTGGGTGTTCTCCAGCAACAACAATTCCAGCAATGTGAGCAATGTCTGCCATTAAAATAGCACCGACCTCATCAGCAATTTCTCTAAATTTACTAAAATCAATTTCTCGGCTGTAAGCAGAAGCACCACAAACAAGAATTTTTGGTTTTACAATATTTGCAATGTCTCGAACTCTTTCGTAATTAATTCTTCCGTCTAACTCAACTCCGTAGTGAAAACTTTGGTAGTTTTGTCCAGAAAAACTAACTTTTGCACCGTGAGTTAAGTGTCCCCCGTGGCTTAAGTCCATTCCTAAAATTTTATCACCAGCTTTTAAAAGTGCAGAATATACAGCACCATTTGCTTGACTACCACTGTGCGGTTGGACATTTACATATTCACAATTAAAAAGCTCTTTCGCTCTGTCAATCGCAAGTTGCTCAACAGAATCCGCATTTTCACAACCTCCGTAATATCTTTTTTGTGGATAACCTTCTGCATATTTATTTGTAAAAACACTTCCCATTGCTTCCATAACAGCAGGTAATGTAAAATTTTCACTAGCAATCATTTCAAGACCGCTATTTTGCCTCTCTAACTCTTTTTCAATAATTCCAAAAACTTCTGGGTCTTTCTCTTTTAAAAAACTCATTTTTTTGCCTCTAATTTTTTTTTAAAACTTTTATAAAGTTTTTTCGTTACTAAAAGTATATCAGATTCAAGAGGTCTCAAAATTTTCTCAAAATAGTTTGATAGAATACTTAAATTAAATTAAGGAAAGAGAAAATATGCAAAATTTCCTATCAACGGATAGAGTCGAACAGAAAAAAAGACTTGTAGGAGAGCGAGTTAAAGACTTTAGTGAAGTCTATGAACAATTTGATAAAGTAGAAGCAAAAGCTCAAAGTGAAAGATGTGTTCAGTGTGGAGACCCATACTGCTCAAACAAATGTCCATTACACAATTTTATTCCACAATGGTTAAAAGCGGTTGCTGAAAAAGATTTAGAGTTAGCTTTTAACTTGTCAAATGAGACAAGTCCATTTCCTGAAATTATGGGAAAAGTTTGTCCGCATGATGTTCTTTGTGAGGGCGATTGCACATTAAATGATGGACACGGAGCAATTACAATTGGTTCGGTAGAAACTTATATAACAGAGAAAGGATTTGAAAAAGGTCTTCAAATTGAATTTCCAAAAAATAAGATTGGTAAAAGTGTTGGTGTAATCGGTTCAGGACCTGCGGGATTATCTCTTGCAACATATTTACTTCGTGGTGGTGTTGATGTTACAATTTATGAGAGAGCTTCAACAGCTGGGGGATTATTAACTTATGGAATTCCTGGATTTAAATTAGATAAAAATGTTATAAAAAATAGAGTTAAATTATTGCAAAATGGCGGAATGGAATTAAAACTAAATTGTGAAGTTGGAGTTGATGTCTCTTTCGCAGAATTACAAAATAAGCATGATGCAATTTTTATCGGAATTGGTGCTACAAAACCTAAAAAAACAGGAATGAACGGAGAAGATTCCGAAAATGTTTATATGGCAATGGACTTTCTAACAAACACACAAAAGAAGATTTTTGGTGAGAAATTTGATGAAACAATTGATGTTAGAGGAAAAAATGTAATCGTAATTGGTGGTGGAGATACGGCGATGGACTGTATCAGAACTTCAATTCGAGATGGTGCAAATAGTGTTACATGTCATTACCGACGAGATAATGAAAATATGCCAGGTAGCCGAAAAGAGTATCGAAACTCTGTCGAAGAAGGTGCAGATTTCCAATTTCTTTCAACTCCAAAGGAGATTATTTCAGAAGACGGAAAAGTTACTAGTGTTAAATTTGGAAAAACTGAATTAACAGAACCAGATGAAACTGGACGACAAAGAGTAGTCGAAATTGAAAATAGCGATGAGGTCTATTCTGCGGACATTGTTATTTTAGCTCTTGGTTTTGAACCTGCTGTTCCAAATTTCTTAACTGAAAGTGGTGTGAAATTGAATAAGTGGAATGAAATCGAAGTATCTGAAAATGGCGAGACTTCTGTTCCAAATATCTATTCTGGTGGTGATGCGGTTCGAGGTGCAGACTTAGTTGTTCGAGCAACTTTTGATGGTCGAGAAGTAGCAAGAGAGATTTTAAAGAAATTTAATGCTTGAATTTGATCCTCAAATGCTTCTCGCAGGATTATTTACGGGAATCATTTCTGGATTTTTTGGAATTGGTGGAGGGACAGTTCTTGTCCCAATGCTAATTTTTATTGGAATTGAAATCAAAGAGGCAATTGGAATTTCACTTGTGCAAATGACGATGGGTTCAATCTATGGCAGTTACTTAAATAGTAAAAAGAGTTTAATAGATTTAGGTCTCATTTTACCAATTGGATTTGGTGGATTTTTAGGAGCTTTGGGAAGTATATTTTTTGTTCAAAATGTTTCTAGTCAATTTTTAGAAATCATGTTTCTTGTTTTCCTATTCTATGCAATTTACCGAGTTTGGCGAGGCAAAAAAAGTTTAGGCGATGAGGGTGAATTTCACAAAGCGAGTCGATTGACACTTGTTGGAATTGGTGGAATGATTGGATTTTTTGCAATTTCAATTGGTGTTGGTGGTTCGCTACTTCTTGTTCCAATTCTTGTAGGATTTTTCCACTACGATATTAAAAAAGCGATTGCAACAGGACTCTTTTTTGTGATCTTTTCATCAGTCGCGGGAGTGATAAGTTTTTCGTTTGGTGGAGAAATTTCGTATGAAAAAGGTTTGATTGTTGGGTTTGCCTCGCTTTTTGGTGTGCAACTTGGAATTTGGCTCGGTCATAAAACAGAGCAAGAGTTACAGAAAAAACTACTTTTAGCTTTTTATGTATCAATTGCTGTTTATATGGCTTATCGAGTTTTTAATTTTTAAAACTCTTTTCTCTTATCTAGTAAAATGGTAAGAGAGAAATTTCTTAAATCTATTCACAATCCTAAAACTATCTTTTAAAAGCTCTTTTTGAAAAGGCTTTAACTTTTCAGGATTTACAAAATTATCTAATTCTTCACCTTTTTCATACTTTTCGAGACGACCAAAAAGACGAATTTCCAAAAGTGTATCAAGAGCCTCAATCAACTCTTCAGCAAATTCACGATTTAAAACTCCGATATTGTTTAGCTCTTTAATTCTCTCCGTCGTGTTTCTCTCATAAATTCCATTCTCAAAAGCCAAAACTCGAATTCCATGAACAATTGCAAAAATTCCACCTTTTTTAATATCAAGCTCATTTCTCTTTTTCGTCAAAAAGTTTTTGAAAAGTGAAATTGGAGTTTCAAAAGTGAAAATTGAATCGGACATCTCTTTTATCAAAAATCTATTGTCATCCCGTTTTTGCAAAAGATATTTATAGATTTTTTCACCACTTTCCAAATCTCCTGCAATCGGTTTTAAGTCGATAAGTGTAGCAATTTCAAGAAGAGATTCAGGATTTCGAGTATCAAAAAGTTTATCAATTCGCCGTTTCCAATCGTCAAAACTATTTACCCAATATGGATTTGAAACCATCATATTTCCATCACATGGCGGATAGCCAAGCTCTATCATTGTTTCCGTAAATTTTTTTGCAAATTCGCTGACCTCATCAGGATTTAAACTATTTTCAAGAATAAGACCGTTATCTTGATCAGTTCGGAAAATTTGTTCTTGACGACCCTCACTACCCATAATAAAAAGAGTCATTCTCTTTTGTAAATTTTCTGGAAAAATTAGTTTGTATAATTTATCATAAATTCTGATGTTTATTTCTGAAATTAGTTTTGCTGAACGACGAACTTTCACACCTTTTTCATAAAGCGATTTTATTAGCGAAATAAATCCCTCTGTCGCATTTTTTAACTCTTCAATACTGTTTGCTTTTTCAATTTGAACCATCATTAAAGATGAATGATTTGAAAAATGTGAAAGTAGATCAATTTGTTCTAAAACTCCGATGAGGTCTTTTCCGTCAAGAACTGCCAATCTTTTTATTTTATGTTTTAAAAATAGAATAAGTGCATTGAATAAAAAATCGTTTTTTTGAATTGCAACAGCATTTGAAAGATTCAGTTTTCCAATTTCAGAATTCAGATCTTCTTTTTCTAAAATTGCTTTTCTTAAATTGCTGTCTGTGAAAATTTTTAACTCTCCACCAGTTACAAAAACTGTACTTGTTGAATCCTTTTCCCGTTTTGTTACAGCATTATAAACTGTCTCATTTTCCGACACAACTGTTGCCGAATGGAGAAAAATATCTGAAACTCTCGAAATAATAAATGAAGAAAATACATTCTTTCTCGATTTTAACAAATCAATTTTCTTTGAGAGCGAATCAAAATAGTATCTTTGAAAAAGTGCAGAACTCTCTAAAGTCTCTTTAAAAATCTTTTTTGGAATTTCGTAAGCGATTAACTCCTCTTCGACTCGAAATATATTTTCACATTTTTCGTAAAATAGAGAACGACCATCGAAACTTTCACCCTCATGATAAAGAGCTATTTTTTCATTATTTGGATCAATTTCCGACACTTCGCCTTTTAAAATTACATAGAGTATTTCAGGACTATTTTTTGGAGAAATAAGCTCTTCTCCAATTTTGTAATATCCAATATCAACATTTTCAACAACTGTTTGCAAAATATCTTTTTCAAGATAATTGAACGGATTTATTTGCGAAAAGAATTGTAAAACTTCTGAACTCATAAAATAACCTTTAAAGTAGGAGTTTTCCTCTTAAACCTTTGTATAAAATCAAATATATTACCAGGTTTAAAACAAAAATAAAAATAAGAATTGCATAGTCTTCTCTAAAATAGAAAGCGATAAAGTTTAAAATCGTGTGCCAAAAAATAAAAAACAGCGATGAGGTTGAATTTATTTTCCAATTTTTAGTGTTTTTTGGAAAAATATTCTCAAAAACATTATAGATTAAGTGATGAAGGTGTAATTTTTCAGATTCCGAAAATTCAACTCCATTTTTTATTCTCCTTTTAATTCTACGAAAAACAGTAACAAGAGTTTCAAAAACAGGAATTGAGAGAGCTGTTAGAGGATACCAAAGTGAAATATCGGTGTGATTTGAGAGATAAATTCCAATAAATGCAACAAAAAATCCAATCCAATGAGCTCCCATATCTCCTAAAAATATTTTTCCAAATGGAAAGTTGAAAACTATAAAACCAGAAATTGCACCAATCATAATTGTTGAGAGAAGAAACATTTCTGGAAGATTGTTTTCAAAAAATATGTAACTAAAAAATATGAGAGTTATTGAGACAATTCCCATAGCATAACCATTTAATCCATCAACAAAGTTTATTGCACTTGCAAAACCTATCATTCCAATAAATGCGACAAATATCGCTAAATATTTCTCAAATATATTTTCTAGATTTAAAATTAGAAAACCACCATTTATTGCATACTCTTTTGATATATATAAAATTGCAAATGAGCTTAAACTTATAAAAATTATTTTTTTCAAATATGAAATATCAATATGATATCTGTCTTCTAAAAGACCAAATGTAAAAATTGAAAAAGTTGAAATTAGTAAAATTGTGATTTCGCTAGATGTAAATATTATTGGAAAAATTATTGCTATAAAAATGGATACTCCACCCATTCTTGAAACTTCATGAGTGTGAATTGCATGGTCTTTGTCGCCAACACTTTTATCAAGCCCATAGTTATATTTAATTATTAAAAATGTAATAATTGTAGAAATTAGAAAAGCGATAAATATCTCCACATAAACCTCTTTTTATTTTAATTTAGTTTTGTAAAAGTTAATTATTTGAAATGTTACAACAAAAGAGTTTTTGGTAAATATTTTGAGTTATAATCTTTCTTTACTGTAAAAATAGGGAGTTATTTTGGAAAAAAAAGAAGAACCAAAACTAAAAAAGTTTATTGAAGGTGCGGATAATTTATCATTAGGAATTTCAATTGTTGTTGCAATTCTGCTAGGTGTAGGAGTTGGATTTTGGTTAAAGTCAATTTTTGAAAATGTGATATTTTTGTGGGTAGGAGTTTTTTGGGGAATTTCTGCTGCTGGATTAAATATTTATCGAGCATACAAAAAAGAGTTAATGGAGTTTGAAGAGATTGCAAAAAATCCACGATATAAAATAAAGGAAGAGAAAGATGATAATTAGTTTTTTTGTAGCACTTTTTACAACATCAATTGTTCTATTTGCTTCACGGAAAAGCTATCAAAAGTATGTTGAAGAGAGGATCAAGGCAGGAGATGTTCCAATGCCAAAAGAGGATTATGATGGACTACTTGAAGATGATGAGATAATTGAAGAAGATGAAAAAGAGATTATAAAAGAGGAGAAGAAAAAAATAGGAGTTTTGCAAAATAAAAAAGAGATTTTTAAAGCTCTACCAATAAATCTTTCACTTTTGCGAATAGTCTCATATATTTTTCTTGTGATTGGATTTATTATTTTAAAAGATAGCGGAAACCTAAATATCGCATCCTACCTTGTTGGAGTAACAGTTGCAATTGTTGGAATTTCAATTTCAACTGCAAGGAATGGTCAATGAGTGCAATTCAATTTTTCTATTTTAATGAGAGAGTTGAGTTCGACAATCAGATAAGTCAAGACTATGTTTCTTCCCTGCATAAAAAAGGAAAGATTTCAGTATCAGAAAACAGTATTTTTTTAAAAGATTTCTGCGGTTATCTTGGTGATACACTCTATGTTCCAAAAAAGATTCAGCATCTTTTAAATTTGGAATCTGATTTTGAGTATGAAAAACTGTTTTCAAATCTTTTTAAAGAGCTTGTTCAAAACTTTAATGATGAGTTGCTTTTTCAACTTTTTCCAACTAGATTAGGACTCGTAAAAACCTCATCGCACGGTAAAGGCAGTCTGCTTTTTCAACTAAATACCTTGCTTGAATTTAGAGATATTACGATGTTTTCACTAAATATAATTGCAAAAAGACCACATAAAACTCTTATTGAAAATGAAGAGTATAGGGCTTTTGATACAATTTCATATATTGATGATCGTCTGCTTTTGGATTCATTACAAAATCCGCAAAATTGGTATGAAAATTCTCCACGAAAACCGCAAGAGATGTTGCAATATCACAATTTTGAAAGTGTAGATACCGTAGAGAATCGTTTTATAAAATTTTTTCTAAATGAACTTTCTGAAATCGTGGAGAAACTCGTAAAATTTACAAAAGATATTCCAATTCAGAAAATCCTTATTAGCAGTCTTAAATATGAGATAGAGAATTTCCGAAATGATTTTCCTCTCGATGAGGTTGGAACAATGAAATTTATTCCTTACAGCTCTCAAGTTTTGTTAAAACGAGATGGGTATCGAGAACTTTTTGATCTATATCATCGGCTATATTTCTCGTTCCGTCCCTCTTTTTTAGATTCTCTTGACACCGCAATTTCATTAAAAGATATTTCATCGCTTTGGGAATATTATGTTTTTATTCAACTTATAGAGCTTTTTGGTGAAATTAAGTGGGAGAGTTTTAAAAGCGGTTTAAAAGTGAAAGAGGAAGAGTATGAAAAAGCCTATATTGAATTTAAGAGTGGTGCAAAAATCTACTATCAACATGTTTTTAATTCATACAGCGGAATCCTTTTCCGTCCAGATTTCTATATTGAATACAACAAAAAGACTTTTGTCATTGATGCAAAATTTCGTGTTGTTGATAGCAATCGAACTGAAATTTTAAAAAATATGCACTACTATAAAGATGGACTTGGGCTAACTTCGTCAATAGCAATTGTTATTGGAAATCGAATGGGCGGAGAAGTGTTTAGTGAAAATGGCGAAAAGAAAAGTGTATCTTCACTTTCTGAAATAATTTTCGCAGAAGGTGTTGGATATTTCAATATTGATTTAAACACTCTACTTTAAAAAATTTGGAAATATTTAGAAAATGACAAGACTTCAAAAAAACCTTTTAGAATTTTTAGAAGACAAAAATAGAATTGATATTTTAATTACATCAAACAACAGTGAAAATTTTCAGGCAGAACAAGTTTTGAAATATTTAAAAATTTCATTCACAACCTTGCCCGATTTTCGAGCGGTGGAATTTGATGATTTGATAAGTTATCGAGAAGAAATTCTTCAAATTCAGACAGCGATTTGGAAACATTCAAAAAATGGTGGAGTTTTAATAATTCCGCAGAGAACAATGCAAAATCCAATTCCCAAAGCAAATTTATTAAAAAGTAAAAAAATATCATTTGGAGAAGAGTTTCAAATCGATTTAGAAGATTTTGGATATAAAAAAGTTGATATTGTTTTGGAGCGAGGCGAATTTTTAGAAAACGGGAACGGGCTTGATATTTTTCCGATAAATACGGAAAATCCGTATCGAATAAAATTTGAAGGTTCTGAAATTTCCCATATTCAAGAATTTAGCGAATTGACTCAAAGATTTATTGGTGATGAGGTCGAGGATTTTGAGTTAGTTCCTGCAATTCCACAAATTGCACCTCATCGTAAAATTGAGATTGAAAACAAAATTCTGAACAGTGAATTCAATACAAGAACTCCAGATTTTGAATCTTTTGGACTTTGGTTTTTAAATGAAGAAGAGACTTTTAAAATTCCGCAAAAAGCAAGTATCAGAAATCTGAGTGATTTGCCTGATGCTGTTGGATTTTATGACATCGAGTTTGAGACAAAACAGGCACGAAAAAAGAAGAGTAAAATTATTCTTGATGAGTTAGAAATTGGCGAATATGTTGTCCATTCCGATTATGGAATTGGACTTTTTGAGGGACTTTCTCGTGAAAGAGTTTTGGGAGTCGAACAAGATTTTGTCCGAATGAAATATCAAGGCGATTCTCACTTGCTTGTTCCAATTGGAAATCTTCACTATCTTTCGCGATACATCTCTTCGACTGGAAAAGTTCCAAAAGTTGATAAATTAGGAAAAGGTGGTTTCTCAAAAAAGAGCGGAAAAGTTCGTGGGAAATTGGCAGAAATTGCAAAATATATTGTTGATTTGAGTGCAAAACGGCGATTGATTTCCGCACCAAAAATTGCACAAATTGATTTAAAACCGCTCCAACGAGAATCTGGATTTAAATACACGGAAGACCAAGAAGATAGTATTTTTGAAATTACAGAGGGACTCCAAAAAGGTTTTCCGATGGATCATCTTTTGATTGGAGATGTTGGTTTTGGAAAAACGGAAGTTGCCTTGAATACCATATATTTTGTGGCAAAAAACGGTTTTCAAAGTGCTTTTGTCGTTCCGACAACAATTCTTGCAAAACAGCATTTTGATACTTTAAAAATTCGACTCAAAAATTTTGGAATTCAAATTGCACATATTGACCGTTTCACAAAATTGAAAGAGAAAAGAGAAATCCAAAAAAAAGTTGAAAGTGGAGAAATCGATTTAGTGATTGGAACACATGCGATTTTGACTTTTAAATTTAAAAACTTGGCACTTTTTATTGTTGATGAAGAACACAAATTTGGAGTGAAACAGAAAAGCCAATTACAGGAACTTTATGTAAATACACATTTGCTTTCAATGAGTGCAACACCGATTCCGCGAACTCTCCACCAAGCTCTTTCACAAATTAAGACAATTTCAAAATTGGAAACTCCACCAAAGGAGAGAATTGGAACTCGAACTTTTGTCAAAAATTACGATGAGGTCGCAATTAAAGATGCAATCTTACGAGAGTTGAAACGAAACGGACAAGTTTTTTATATTTTTAATTCGATTGCTGAAATTGAGAATAAGAAAAGTGAAATTTTAAGAATATTGCCAAATTTACAAATTGCTGTTTTGCACTCAAAAGTTCCTGCTAAACAGATGGAAGATGAAATTGATAAATTTACAAATAACGAATATCGGATACTTTTAGCGACATCAATTGTTGGTGCGGGGATTCATATTCCAAATGTGAATACTATTATTATTGAGGGTGCAGATCGTTTTGGAATTGCGGATTTACATCAACTTCGTGGGCGAGTTGGTCGGAGTGATCGAGAGGGATTCTGTCATCTTTTTGTCGAGGATTTTTCTGAAATTTCTGAAAAAGCAGAACAGAGATTACTTGCACTTGAAAAAAATAGTTCGCTTGGGGTCGGTTCAAATTTGGCAAAGCAGGATTTAGAAATTCGTGGCGGTGGAAATATTGCGGGAGAGTCTCAAAGCGGACATATTGATGATGTTGGCTATTCGCTTTATATCAGAATGCTTGAAAAGGAGATCGAAAAACTATCAAAAAGTGGTGAGGTTTTTCAGCGAAAAGGTGTGGATATTCAGCTCAAAATCGAAACTTATATTTCAACTGATTTAATTCCAGACGACCGAATCCGACTCGATATTTACCGACGAGTTACAAATGCTGAAAATCTTTCTGATGTCGATGAGGTCGAAGATGAAGTTTTTGAACGATTTGGAAAACTAGACCAAATCACAAAACAATTTTTTGACATTGTAAAAATTAGGATTCTTTCTGAACGAAAAAATATTTCTGGAGTTTCAAACAGTGGAAATAAAATCTACTTTACAAAATTGAGTGGAGAACGGGAAATGATTTCTGCGGAAACTCGAGATCACGACGATATTTTGAAAGCAGTTTTTCAATTTCTCGAAAAAAGTTGATATTTCACAATTAAACATTTTTTCGATAACATTTTTTCAAACAAAATCTAGGGGATTTTAATGGCATTCTTAGAAGAATACAAAAAACATGTCGCAGATCGAAAGGCTCTCGGTGTTCCTCCACTTCCACTTAGCAAAGAGCAAGTAGCTGAAGTTGTTGAAGGAATTAAAAACGGTAGCGAAAATGTAGCCCAACTTGTAGGACTTCTCAAAAATAGAGTATCTCCAGGTGTTGATGATGCTGCTTATGTTAAAGCTGACTTTTTAAATGCAATTGTTACAGGTGAAGTTGAAAGTCCTGAAATTTCAAAAGTTGATGCTATTGAAACTCTTGGAAAAATGCTAGGTGGATTCAATGTTGCTCCACTTATCAACGGTCTTAAATTAGAAGACGAAGTAGCACAAGCTTCTGCAAATGCACTTAAAAACACACTTCTTGTTTATGATGCATTTAATGATGTTGAAGAACTTCACAAAGCAGGAAACAAATTTGCTACTGAAGTAATTACATCTTGGGCAAATGCTGAATGGTTCACAAGCAAACCAAAATTGAATGACAAAATGACTCTTACAGTTTTCAAAGTTGCAGGTGAGACAAATACAGATGATTTATCTCCAGCAAGTGAAGCATTTACAAGAAGTGATATTCCACTCCATGCAAACTCTATGCTTGGTGCAAAAATGGAAGACCCACTTGGAACAATTGCAAAATTGAAAGAGAATGGACATCATGTTGCTTATGTTGGTGATGTTGTTGGAACTGGTTCAAGTCGAAAGTCTGGAATCAACTCTGTTCAATGGCATTTAGGTGAGCCAATTGATGGTGTGCCAAACAAAAAAACTTGTGGTGTAGTTCTTGGTGGAATTATTGCTCCAATTTTCTTTGCGACTGCTGAAGATTCTGGTGCATTACCAATCGAGTTAGATGTAACACAAATGGAAACAGGCGATGTGATTGACTTATTCCCATACGAAGGTCGAGCAGAAAAAAATGGTGAGACAATCGCAGAATTCAACATTCGACCAAATACACTTTTCGATGAGGTTCGAGCTGGAGGAAGAATTCCACTAATTATTGGTCGAGGACTTACTAAAAAAGCTAGAGATGTTTTAGGTTTAGGTGAAGATGAAATTTTCGCACGACCAGATCAACCAGAAGATACAGGAAAAGGTTTCACACTTGCTCAAAAAATGGTAGGAAAAGCTACTGGATTGAAAGGTGTTCGACCAGGAATGTATGTTGAGCCACAAACTCTAACAGTTGGTTCTCAAGATACGACTGGACCAATGACAAGAGACGAAATCAAAGAACTTGCTGCCCTTGGTTTCTCTGCTGATTTAGTAATGCAATCTTTCTGCCACACAGCTGCTTATCCAAAACCTGCTGATGTAAATCTTCACAACACTCTTCCTGATTTTATTTCTAGTAGAAGTGGTGTTTCTCTTCGACCAGCGGACGGTGTAATTCACTCTTGGTTAAACCGAATGGTTCTACCTGATACAGTTGGAACAGGTGCAGATTCTCACACAAGATTCCCAGTCGGTATCTCATTCCCAGGTGGTTCGGGAATTGTTGCATTCGCGGGTGTTACGGGTTCAATGCCATTAAATATGCCTGAATCTGTAAAAGTTGTTTTCAAAGGTGAGATGCAACCAGGTATCACACTTCGAGATTTAGTAAATGCAATTCCTTACCAAGCAATTCAAGATGGTCTTTTAACTGTTGAGAAAAAAGGCAAGAAAAACATTTTTGCGGGTCGAATTCTTGAAATCGAGGGACTACCAACTCTTAAAGCAGAACAGGCTTTTGAACTTTCTGATGCATCAGCTGAAAGAAGTGCGGCAGCTTGTACGGTAAAACTTGACAAAGAGCCTGTAATTGAGTATGTGAATTCTAATATCAAACTTCTTGAAGCGATGATTGAAGATGGATATTCTGATGCACGAACTCTACAAAGAAGAGTTGATAAATTCAAAGATTGGTTAGCTAACCCTGAACTTTTAGAAGCTGATTCAGATGCTGAATATACTGCTGTTCTTGAAATTGACTTAAACGAAATCACTGAACCGATTCTTGCATGTCCAAATGATCCAGATGATGTAGCTACTCTTTCTGAAATTCTTGCTGATGAAAAACGACCTCACAATATCGATGAGGTTTTCGTTGGTTCTTGTATGACTAATATTGGACACTACCGAGCTTTAGGTGAAGTTCTTAAAGGTGAGGGTCAAGTTCCTGTTAGACTTTGGGTTGTGCCACCAACAAGAATGGACGAAAAACAATTGACTCAAGAGGGCTACTACTCACTATTTGGAATGGCTGGTGCAAGAACTGAAACTCCAGGTTGTTCGCTTTGTATGGGTAACCAAGCTCGAGTTGCTGATAATGCGATTGTTTTCTCAACTTCAACAAGAAACTTTGATAACAGACTTGGAAAAGGTGCTCAAGTTTATCTTGGTTCTGCTGAACTTGCTGCTGTTTGTGCAATGCTTGGAAGACTTCCATCAAAAGAGGAGTATCTGAAAATTGTTCCTTCAAAAATTTCTGGAAAAGAGGATCAGATATATAAGTATCTTAACTTCCACGAGATTGAAGGTTATAGTTTAGCTACTAAGTAGTTTTTGTCATTCCGTACTTGATACGGAATCTTCTTCTTCCCCGAGAGGGAAGAGTTAATCTAAATCTAAGATTATTTTTTCTGTTACTTCTAAAAGTTCTTCTACTTTTGTATCACAAATATCAAAAATCGTTTCAGCATTTATATTAAAATAGTGATGAGATAGAATATCTCTAACTCCTTTTACACCTCTCCAATCAATCGATGGATAATTTTTTAAAAGAGTTTTTTCAGTCAATTTATCAATATTTTTAAAACCCTCTCCAATAGCTACAAGTCTTAAATATTTATCTAAATAGTT
>AKKQ01000022.1 GCA_000276965.1 Thiovulum sp. ES
AAACTTGTCGAAACAATCTCTTAGATTTTTAAATTCCGTGTTTAACACGGAAAATCTATTTTAAGTTGTACCACTTTGTGTTTTTATCTCGAATATCAACTTTTTTCCACTCATTTGAAAAATTTCCTGTTTGTAACCTAACAATATTTTCAGAAATGCAATCTCGAATTTTTTTTCCCTTTTCCCTATTCTTACCAACTGCAATAATAGAGTTTATGTAAAAAAGTCTTTTATCATCAAAATCCGCTTTTCCAAAAGGTTTCTGTAATTCATCTGTGTAGAAATCGTTAATAATTACATTTGACGGCAGATTTTTTAAATTTTTCAACTCTCTTGATCCAACAAGGAAAATTGCATCGATGTCGCCATTTTTTAAACTGTAAAAAGCACTCTCATCAAAATCTTTTTCAACAAAATTCCAATTTCCAACAGAAAAGTAGTATCTTAAAAAATTTGCAGTTCTGTTTGCTCCACTTTTTGGAGAACCGATAAGAACTTTTTTGTTTTCTAAGTCAGATAACTTTGTTATTTTTCTATTCTCTTTTGTGAGAACAAAAATGAACTCTTTTCCAATTCCATAAATTGCCATAACTCGACTTTTTGAAATTTTGTTGTAATTTAGGAGAGATTTTTCTTTGTCAAATTGTAAAATCTCGTAGCTATAAAGTGTGTCAGTTTGAAAAAAACCAACATCAATTTTATCTTGTAGAATTCTATTCAAATTGTCGGCAGAGCCACCTGTTTCTAAAACTGAAATTCCTAAATTTGAACAAACTTTTTTTAAATCTTCTCCCATTTTAAAATAGTTTCCACTTTTATATCCAGTTCCAATTCGGATTTCTGCTGAAAGAAAAGTTAAAAAAGCTACTAAAAATATTCCAATTCTCATCTTTTTACCTCTAAAATTTTTGTTCCAAAATTTATATTTTCATCAAACATTTTATAGAGTTTGCCAAAATCAACATAATTTTCTGTGTTACTCTCATGCTTCACACCAAAAAATATTTCAGTAGAATCGCTCTCGTTTGACAAAATCGCAACTATCATTCCTCGGCTTTTGCTCTCATTCTCTTTCAATTTGACATAGAGAGTTCCCATTTTCTCGCTAAGACTCACTGTCTCATTTCGTGAAACTTTTATATCTTTTTGGAACATATAAACTTCACCCGTATCTGAGAGATAGAGAAGAGTCAAATATCCGCTCTTTTTAGATTTTAAAAGAATGTCATATTCGCTGTTATTTTTTAAATAACCCCGTTTTTTAAATCCGTTCTCAAAGTCATCAATATAGATTTCAATATCTCTGTTTCGCTTTTCAAAAAATAGTTTTGAGAATTCATCAAAATTTATCACTTGTGTAAATTCCCAATTTTCAAATCTGAAAATTCCGTTTTTTTCTGAAATTTTCAATCCAGCAGGAACACATTTTAAATTCTCTAAAATTGTCATGTTTTGGAGAAACTTGTTTTTTGGTTTTCCACATTGTGAATTTGCGGATTTTCTTTTTAAACCCTCAAGCAGAGATTCGTCAATATATTTTAATTTGACAAAATGGAAACCGTCAAGTAACTGCTCTTCAACTATTTCAGCATCTGCAATAAAATATTTTGCTTTTTGGCTACTCTCATTGGATACTCTTTTTTTACAATTTTCTCCATTCTGGTCTTTTTCGCAATTTAATATTTTTTGAAAATCTGCGGTAACTTTTACACCAATTTGCCTTGCCATTTCGCTATAAGCATTTTGCCGAGCTTTTTCTAGTGTTTGACCAAATCCGTAAGATATTTTTGTCTTTCCATTATTTGTCTCAACAAGATACCAGTTCGGTTTTTTTGTTGGCTCGGAAACTATCGGTTTTGGTGCTTCTCCACAAGCGGAGAAAAAGAGTAAGAATATAAAAAGTGCTGACCTCATCGCTATTCCTAAAATTGATTTATTTTATAAAAGATTCTAGCAAAATGAAGTTTTTATTTGAATTGAATTGTCGGAGAGAGTCCGACAAAAGTGTAGATTAGATTTTTGATTTGTTGAATTCTGGATAGCTTTCAACTCCAATTTCAGGAACATCAAGACCATCGTATTCGACCTCATCAGTAACTCGAAGTGGCATGATTTTATCAATTGCAAAGAAGAAAACATAAGCAACAACAAATGTAAATACGGCAACAACACCAATTCCAATAAGTTGAGGCATGATTGGTAAATCTGAGAAAAGACCAACAGCAATTGTTCCCCAAATCCCATTCACCAAATGCACACTCAATGCACCAACTGGATCATCAATTCGTAATTTATCAAACATTGGAACAGCAAAAACAACTAAAGCTCCACCGATTGCACCGATTACGATTGGTTGCCAATCTCCAACAACATCAGCTCCCGCAGTAATTGCAACAAGACCGCCCAAAGCACCATTTAAAATCATCGTAATGTCAAGTTTTCGGTATTGCAAATAAACAATAATCGCCGAAATAATTGCACCAGAAACTCCAGCCGTATTTGTATTTACAATAACTTGAGCAACAAGATTTGCATTTTCAACTGAGTTCATTGTTAAAACTGAACCACCGTTAAATCCAAACCAACCTAACCAAAGTAGCAAACCGCCAAGTGTTACAAGTGGAATGTTTGAAGCAGGAATTGCTCGAACATTTCCTTTTTTCCCATATTTTCCGTTTCTTGCACCAAGAATTAAAATTCCAGCAAGTAATGCCCAACCTCCAACAGAGTGAATAATTGTTGAACCTGCTAAATCGTGCATCTCTTTTAAGAAACCACCGCCCCAAGTCCAATTTCCAACCGTTGGATAAATTAGCCCAGACATCACAACCGCAAAAAGCATAAATGGAATAATTCGGATTCTCTCCGCAACACCACCACTGATAATTGAAACAGTTTTACTTACAAATGCCATTTGAAAAAAGAATAGTGCATATTTACTATATCCGTCGTCTTCAAAACCGTCGAGAAAGAACCCGTTTCCTCCAAACATCAAGTTGTATCCCCAAATAAAAAACACAAAAGATGTAATCGCATAAAGTAAAACATTTCCAGTTAAAACAGTTGAAACATTCTTTGTTCTTACAAGTCCTGCTTCTAACATTGCAAAACCTGGTGCCATTAAAATTATCAGTGTAGCTGAAAAAATTATAAAGAGAGTGTCTATAATATAGAGTATGTCGCTATTTTCCAAAATAAAAATCCTTAAATTTTTTCTAATTTTAACAAAAAACCTTTTTAGCACTTTTCGGTAAAATTATTTAGAACAATATTTAATCAAGGATATAAGATGAAAAAAGTAGTTTTACCTTTTCTTTTATCAGCACCTCTTTTTTCAAGTGAAGTTGCAAATAGCTTTACTGAAATTTTTGAGAAAGGCAAGGGAAGTGGAGAGTGGAGAACTTTCTATGTTACTCGGGATAGACACGGCTCATATGGAGACAAGCAGAATGATACAAGTGGTTTAGCTACTGGAGGACATTTAAAGTTTGAGACTGCTCCTTTTTATGGTTTGAATTTAGGCTTTGCTCTCTATTCTACAAATGCTCTAATTAATCCAAAAACTGGTGATAAAAATATCGACCCATCGCTTTACGGAGATGACAAAGATGGATACTCAATTCTCGGTGAAGCCTATTTACAATATGGTTCTCCAACAGGAAACCTCTACAAATTTGGGCGACAAAAATTAAATACTCCACTTGCAGGTTCTGACGATGCAAGAATGCTACCAAACCTCTTTGAAGCCTATCTTTTTCAAACAAAACATGTTCCTGATTCAACTTTAACTTTAGCACATGTAACAAAGTTTGCCGCTGGTTCTTTTTCCAATATTTATTGGGATTTAAGCGGAAATGTTGGTGCAAACGGTATTACAGGAAAAGGCTTTATGGTTCTCTCTTCTGGATATGGTTTAAATAATGATTCTGGAAAATTTATGAACATGGGACACTATGCTGTAAATCAAGATACAGACGGGGTTTCAGTTTTTGGGCTTGAAAACAAATCTATTCCAAATACGACTATTAAGCTATGGAATTATCATGCTTACGATATTTTAAATGCGACTTACGGACAAATTGATCACTCTGTAAAACTTGGAGATGACTTATCAGCTTTTATTTCAGGTCAAATGATTATGGAGAGTTCTATTGGTGACGAAATTGCTGGAACAATTGACAGCCAATATTATGCAGGAAAAGTTGGATTGAAGTCAAAAAGATTTGTAGCTTATGGTGCTTATTCTGCTGTTCCTACGAAAAATGAGAGAAAAGCTGACGGCTCAATTGATAATATTGGTGCAATCATTACTCCTTGGGGTGGAATCCCAGCATATACTCAGGGAATGGTTACCCGACACCAATTCTTTGCGGACACGACTGCGATGAAACTTGCTGGAACTTTTAAATTCAAAGAAGATTTTGACCTTCCACTCTCTTTAACAGGTTACTACATTGTTTTTGATACAAATGATGATGACAACTTTCACCAGATTGGAGGAGGACAACATAAAACGAATTGGAAAACTAAAGAAGCAGGTTTCGATGCAATTTACAAACCGTCAAAAAATGTAATGTATCGACTGCGATATAACTCCCCAAGAGACTTTGTTTTTGTAACTTCTGACAATGGAACTCCTGATGACAAAAGCGATGATAAAGCGGAGACAATTCATTGGGACGAACTTCGATTTATTATTTCTTATAAATTTTAAAAAATATTTTCGCCTATTTTCGGGCGACCTCATCGCTATTTTTACTCAAAAATATTCTTAAATAATCAATTTGATACAATTATACAAACCCCGAAAAAAGGAAGAATTTGATTTTAGAAATTGTTAAATATCCAGATAACAGACTTAAACATAAATCAACTGAAATAGAGAATTTTGACGATGAACTTCACTCTTTTCTTGATGATATGAGGGAGACAATGATTGCCAGAAATGGAATTGGTCTTGCTGGTGTTCAAGTTGGAATTCTCAAAAGGGTTTTTATTATAAATATTCCAAACGAAGAGAATGAATACAGTGATGAAAATCTTCTTGAAGTTATAAACCCTAAAATAGTTGAGAAATATGGTAATACAAGTTACGAAGAGGGGTGTCTGAGTATTCCTGAATATTTTGAAACTGTGCAGAGGGCTGAAAAAATAGATGTCTCTTTCTTTGACAGGCATGGAAATGAACAGAGAAAACGACTCTCTGGATTACATGCAATCGCATTTCAGCACGAATTTGATCATCTGAATGGTAGGGTTTTTGTTGAGCGAATTTCATACATGAAAAAGCGGAAATTTGAAAAAGAGTGGAAGAAACGAATCCGAGAATAAAAAATTAAGTTCTTTTTAAGTTCCTTTTCTATAAGATTTCGGAACTAAAATTTCTGGACAGATGGGTGAGTGGCTGAAACCACTTCCCTGCTAAGGAAGCGAACTCGCAAGGGTTCCGAGGGTTCAAATCCCTCTCTGTCCGCCACTTCTAAAAAACATATCCAAAGTCTTCTAAACTTCTTTTATTTTTAGACCAGCCTTTTTTTACAGAAACAAAAACTTCTAAATATATTTGACGACCAACAAAACTCTCAATTTTTTTCCGTGCATTTACTGAAATTCTCTTGATGGTTTTTCCACCATTTCCGATAACAACAAGTTTTTGAGATTGCTTTTCAACAATTAGAGTTGCACGAATTCTTTCAATTTCCGTATTTTCTTCAATTTTATCAATAACAACATCACTTTCGTATGGAATCTCCGCACTTGTTTCATCAAAAACAGCTTCACGAATAAATTCACGATAAATATCTCGAATATGTTCTGTTGTCAAGTCCTCTGGATTATATAAATATGGAGATTCTGGTAAATATTTGACAACTGATTTTAAAATGGAATCTCTATTTAAACTTTTTGAAACTGAAATTGGAATCAATTCAAGGAATTTATCAGAATATTTTTGGTATTCCGCAATTTTTTTAAGGATTCTTTCGTTTGAAACTCTGTCAATTTTTGTCAAAAGCAAAATATGGGGACGGTCTGAAATTTTTAAGAACTTTTCATAATCTTCGATTGGATCATTTATTGGAGCAAGATATAGAACAATATCACAATCACCTATCGCTTTTAGTGCCTCTTCCATCATGTATTGATTTAGGAGTTTTTCCCGCTCGTGCAGTCCTGGAGTGTCAATAAGAATGATTTGGTCATCACCTTGCATTACAATTGCATTAACCCGTTTTCGAGTCGCATTTGCTTTGTGAGAGACGATTGCGATTTTTTCGCCAAGCAACCAATTTAAGAGAGTCGATTTACCAGCATTTGGACGACCAATAAGAGCAACAAAACCAGATTTTGTCAAATCTAATCCTTTTCGTAGAAGTGTAACAGGTTTGGAAATCATTTTTTGTTAAAATGGAGAGAAAGGCGGTAAATTTGATAACGACCGTTGATGCACAATTTATCAAATCGGCTTCAAAACTTTCAGAAACTCCAAAAAATTTAGAATTTCCAGAAATTGCAATTATGGGTCGAAGTAATGTTGGAAAAAGTTCGACAATAAATTCACTTTCAAATCGTAAAAATCTTGCAAAAAAATCAAATACTCCTGGAAAAACAAAACTTATAAACTATTTCAATATGAGTTTAAAAGATGAGAAGGAACAGAGAAAATTTATTCTTGTCGATCTTCCTGGAATTGGATATGCGAGGGTTTCAAAGACTCAAAAAGCTGATTGGGAGAAAAACCTTTTGCAGTTTATTGAGAAGCGAAGTGAAATTTCTCTTTTTATGTATTTAATAGATGCTCGGCACACACAACTTGATATTGATATGGGAACACTTGAATATTTAGAGAGTTTGGGAAAAGAGGTTTGGGTTATTTACACAAAAATTGATAAATTGAAAAAAAATGAGTTTTCAAAATTGAAAATGAAAAATCGAGCTAAAAACTGTTTTTTTGTATCAAATGTAAAAAAAGATGGAGTTGAACTTTTAAGAAAAGCAATTTTTGAGAGAATAAATTAGCGATGAGGTCGGGAATTCCCGACTAGAAATTTAGAAAATTCCAATGCACTCTTTTTTTAGTTCGTCAAAGTTTTCTCCATTTTTGTAACGAGACCAAAATGGAAAATCTCTGCACTGTTTCGGTCGAACTTCATAAATTGTGCATGAGTTGTTTTCAAGAAAAACACAATGAAATTCACCCGAAATTTTCAACTCTTTTAAACTCCATTTGTAACCATCTTTTCGACAAAAATTTTCCAAAAGATCATTTTCAGAAATTTTTAGAAAGTCTACCATTTGGGAGAGTTCATTTTTTGAGAAATTGACAATTCCGCTCTCTCCACGACAACATTTCGCTTCACAAATTTGACAAGCAGACGGATTAAAACTAAATTGAAAATCACTCATCAATCAATTTTCATGGATAAATCAATCCAATTTGCTTGGTGAATTATCGAACCAACACTAATTGCATCAACTCCAGTTTTCGCATATTTTTCGACTGTTTTCAAATTTATATTTCCACTTGCTTCAAGAGTGATGTGTTTTGCATTTTTGTTTCTGAATTCAACAATTTCCTTGACCTCATCCGTAGTCATGTTGTCGCACATCAAAATATCAATATCTTTTAAAAGAACATCTTTTGCAAACTCGACTGTTTCCGCTTCAATCTCAATTTTTGTTGTAAAAGGGACATTTTTTCGAGCTTTTTCTAAAAATTGATCCAAGTTTAAGATTGTTTTTAAATGTGTATCTTTTAACATAAGCGAATCATCAAGTCCCATTCTGTGATTTACTGCACCTCCAACAAGAGTCGAATATTTTTCAAAATCTCTTAAAAGCGGTCTTGTTTTTCGAGTGTCTAAAATTTTCACTCCAAACGGTTCAACTTTTTTCACATATTTTCTAGTCAAAGTCGCAATTGAAGAAGAGTGTAAAACAATATTTAAAAAAGTTCTTTCGGCACTCAAAATTGTATGAGAGTCTCCAGAAATCTCTAAAACTACATCGCCTTTTTTAAACTCATCTCCATCAAGCAAATTAAATTTAACTTCTGTGCCTAGAATTTCTGAAAGTTTCTCAATGTAAATTCGTCCTGAAAACACCCCTTCGCTTTTAGCAAATATTTTTCCTGTTGTAGGATTTTTAGAATCTACTTTTGAAAAAAGATCACCTCTCCCTATATCCTCTGAGAGAGTCTGTTTTAAAAAATCCTCTATTCTCATAGTGCTAACATTCTTTCAAGTGCCAATTTTGCATTTTCTCGAACAGTTTCATCTAACTTGACTTCATAAAATGGCTTTCCATCTTCAATACTTTTTAAAGTGTTGTAAAGGTCTTCTAAAGAAGTTTCATTCATTGTTGGACACTCTGGTTTTGTTGCTGAAAGAACATAAGTATTCACTTTTCTCATTCGATTTACAAGATTGAATTCAGTTCCAACAACAACTTCTTGATCTTCAGGTAATTCATTGACATATTTAATTAATTGTGAAGTCGAACCAACAAAGTCTGCTTTTTCAACAACAGCAGGATCGCACTCTGGATGAACAGCAACAAGAATTTCTGGATATTTACTTCTGTAAAAATCCACATCTTTAGGTGTAAAAAGTTGATGAACTGAGCAAAAACCGTCATAGCAAATCACATCAGAATCTCTATGAATTGAGTTCGAATCATCTAGCATTGAAACAACAGAAGATTTTAAATCCATCTCATTTGCAATATTTTGACCCAAGCATCGATCTGGAACAAAAAGAATCTTTTTTCCACTCTCGAGTGCTTTTGTAATAATTGTTTTTGCATTTGAACTTGTGCAGACAAGACCGCCCATTTCTCCAACTTTTGCTTTAACTTCCGCAGAGGAATTTATGTAAGTGATTGGAAGGAGTTCCTCTTTTTTTACTCCACTACTCTCTAAAATTTCAATTGACTTATCGTAGTAGTCGCCGTTTATCATTTGAGCCATTGAGCAACAAGCCATTTTAGGCATGATAACTCGTTTGTTAGGATTCATGATTTTTACACTTTCACCCATAAAACCAACACCACAAAAAACAATAAATTCATTATCAACTACACTTGTCTTTCTTGCAAGTTCTAATGAGTCGCCTGTGATGTCAGCCATTTCAAAAACTTCATCTTTTTGATAAAAGTGTGCGACAACTGTAATATCTAATTCTCTCTTTAATCTATCAATTTCGCTTTTATAATCCATGAAATCTCTCTTAAAATTTGCTAATTACAAAATCGTATCAAAAAAAAGAGATTTATTTTGTTAAAAACTTATTTAATTTCCGCTAAATTTTTCCATTGTTGCATTTCCACTCTGATTTACATCACTTCGTTTGATAATTTTTTGAATTGTCATAATTGCAATTTTCAAATCTAGTCCAAATGAGACTTTTTTAGAATAGAAAACATCGTATCGGAAACGATTTCGCCACGATAAATTATTTCGCCCTTTCACCTGTGCCAAACCTGTAATTCCTGCTTTTACATCATGTCGCTGTTTTTGAAGATCGGAATAGAGTGGCAAATATTCTGGTAAAAGTGGTCGTGGTCCAATAAATGATACTTCGCCCCGTAAAACATTTAAAATTTGTGGAAGTTCGTCGAGTGAAGTGCTACGGATAAATTTTCCAAAAGTTCCAAGTCTGACCTCATCGGGTAATAATTCTCCATTTGAATCTCGCTCATCACTCATTGTTCGGAATTTGAAAATCTTGAAAATCTTCTCGTTTTTTGTTGGTCGTAGTTGGCGGAAAAAAATCGGCGAACCCAATTTGATACGAATTGCAATTGATACAAAAATCAGAATTGGTGAAAAAATCAAAAGTAAAAGCAGTGCAAAAACACGATCCAAAATTGGCTTAAATAAAAATCTGTAAATCAACTTCCGCCATCTCCCCAACTACCACTTTCAAGATAATAGACTTCCTCTTTCTCCTTATGGTTTGGTAATTCTTGTAAAAAATATGTTATTTCACTTTTTTCAGCTTCCGAAAGATTTCGTGCAAAAGGTAGCATTATTGAGGCTTGTTGAGTTTTTCTTTTTCCAGAAACAATTGCATCAAGTCTTCGTTTTAAATCCCACAAGTTTCGACCAGAGAGAGAAGGATAATTTTGAATTCCAGTCCCATCGACTCCGTGGCAACTAGAACACCCTTTTGAAAAATAGAACTGCTTTCCATTCTCAAATCTATCTCCAAAAAGAGAAACAGAAAAAAATAGAACAATCAAAAATTTATACATTGTAAAACCCCTATTTATTTTAAGAGATTTTACAAAAAAACTAATTTCTATTGAAATCTTTCACCAAATTCATAATTTCGTGTTGCTTTTTTGCCAAGAAAATCTTTAAGATATTTTGGATGTAATCCATATCCTGGTCGGACACTTCGTAAATTTTCTTCTGTAAAAATTTCACCCTCTTTAATATCTTTTGCAACATAGAGACTTCGACTAAAGCCACGACTTTTTTCAATTTTAGGAGTAAGTTTGTAGCTTACTTTTCCAAGTGCTTTTTCAATTTCTCTAACTGAATCTATCATGTTTTTAAACTGTTTTGGGTCGAGTGAAAATGCACTATCTGGACCACCAATTTTTCGATCAGCTATAAAATGTTTTTCAACTATTTTTGCACCAAGTGCTACAGCTCCAACAGGGACTGAAATTCCTAAAGTGTGATCAGAAAGACCAACTGTTACTCCAAAAGTCTCTTTTAGATTTGGAATAGTATTTAAATTGATCTCTTCGAGTGGTGCAGGATACGAGCTTGTGCATTTCAAAAGAATAATGTCATTGTTTCCTGTTTTTCTTACAGTCTCAACAGCTAATTCAATATCTGTCAAAGTTGCAATTCCAGTTGAAATAATTACAGGTCTTCCTTTTAATGCCACATATTCGATGAGGTCAATATCTGTGATTTCAAAAGATGCAATTTTGTATGCACTTGGACTGAATTTTTCAAGTAAATCAACAGCTGTTTTGTCAAATGGACTTGAAAAAATATCTATTCCAATACTTCGAGCATAATTGAAAAGTTCTTCATGCCATTCCCATGGAGTATATGCTTCTTGGTAAAGGTCATAAAGATTTTTTCCGTCCCAAAGAGTTCCACCACTAATCATAAAATCTTCTTTTCGAGAATTCAAAGTGATTGTGTCAGCTGTGTAAGTTTGGATTTTGATTGCATTTGCACCAATCTCTTTTGCTTTTTTTATTGTGTCGAGTGCATTTTTCAAACTACCATTATGATTTGCTGAAAGTTCAGCAATAATAAAAGTGCCATCAGTCTCTAAATTAAAATTACCTATTTTCATCTATTTAACTCCATATATATTAATTCTCTATTTTCTATCTTTTCTCTATGAGTTTCTTTAAAATTAAATCTTTGATAAAGTTTAATTGCTTTTTCATTATTTGAGAAAACTTCTAAATATAGTTTTTTATATGGGAATTGTAAAATTTTTTCCATTAATATTTTTCCAACTCCAAATTTATCTGGATTTGAGTATAGACCAATTTCAGCACTATTATTTTGAATATCAATTTTTTTTAAATTAATTACACCTAAGTTTGAAACTTTAAAATGTTGATTTTTTTGAATAATTTTAAGAGAATCGATAAAAGCTAAATGATCTACAAGTGGAATATTTTTTGAATCAAACATATATTTTTGAATTAGTGGATTATTTCGCCAATCTAAAACAGTTTTTTGTTCATCTAAAGTTAAATCTATAAAATTAATTAATTCAATATTTTCCATAATATCTCTTTCAAATCTTCTCGATCAAATTTTTCTAAAATTATATATCTATTTTGTTTTAAATATTCACTTATATCTTTTTGGTTATTAGCAGTTTGAATTGCAATAAATGGCAGTCTTAAATATAAAACTTCGTGTAATATCACACTTGGTGAAATTATAGCCAAAGTCGAATTTGCCATAATTTGAGCTATTTTTACTGTATTTATATGCAATTCTATAAAACTATCTTTTTCAACAAACTTTTTTAACTCTGAAATATTTGGATTTGATGAGGTTGTAACAAGATTTACTTTAAATCCTTCTGGAATTATTTTTAAAATCTCTAAACTTAAATTACTTGTATCTGCTCCACCCATTGCTAAAAATATTGTTGGTTGTTTTGGTGTTTTCAAAGATATATTTTTAAATTCATCTCGAATCAAAGTATATTTTGCTCCACATCTTAACTCACAATTTTCAGGAACTAAATTTTTATATCTATTTTCATTTGCTGAAATATTGTGATTTAGCAAAATATCACAATAGTGTTTCTGATAAGTGTCATCAAAAGATAGAATTTTTACACCAGTTTCATCTTTTACTTTTTTTTCAAAAATGTAATCTATTTCGTAGTGATCGAAAACCACCTCATCAATATTTACATCTTTAATATTTTTTATTAACTCTTCTACTGAATTAGTTTTTAGATCTATTAATTTATATTTAGACTCTAAAATTTTATGATTGATATTTCCATTTAGGTTCTGAGTTGCAAAATATATATCTGAATTTTCATATTGTTGAGCAAGAACTAAATCTCGCATAATATGACCCAAACCAATTTTACTTGAGGAATCAGCACGAAAAAGAGTCCTCATTTTAAGAGTTATCTATAAATTTTATTAAAGAATTGTAGTTGAGAAATAATCTCTTTAAGATCTTCTATATCTACTTTTATTAAATTGGATATATCGATTAAATCATTTTTCCCATCACAATAAGTTAGAAAATTTCTTAAAACTCTTGAGCCATCAATTTTATGTCCAGAGATTGTAGGGTATAAACCTCTTTTTCCAAGTCTTGGTTCGCATAAAATAGTTGAAAGAAAAACTCTATTTTCTTCTAAAATATAGATGGCTTTTTTGATAATGTCAAAACCACCTTGAAGTCCCTCTGGAGAAATGAAATCAAGATTATCAAGAGATGTGTGATATTCATCATATCTCCCATAAATAGTTCTGCAAACGGTTGCCACAGGTAGATCTACACCTGGAGAACAATACTGTCTTTCATCACTGCCTCTTTGAAGAAATGAATATTTATTATGTGGAATATCTTTTAAAACATATTTTGCAATTTTATCAGCAAGAGTATCTCCGTATCTTGTTGGAAGATATGAATATGAGTTATCATCTCCAATAGTTGTAAGATTAAATCCTGCAACAATATTTTTTTTCATTTCTTCCAAATTTTTACTCAAATAGCAAATAGAACCTATTGTTTCAGGAATAAAAATAACTCTATATGAGTATCTTCTATTTGGAATAGATTTTATATATTCTAAAAGAGCCATTGCAACAACTGGACCAGAAAGTTCATTATTTGCCATTGATGGGTGGCAAACATATGTTGAAAGAAATATCTCTTTTTCTGTTCTGCCTTTTAAAAGAACTTCTCCATAAGTCATAGAACCATTTTCTAAAGTCGAGTCTATTTTTACTTTGTAAATTCCTTCTTTTAACTTGATTCTTTGATTTTCAGTTATACAAAACCCCCATCTTTCCTTATAATAGGAAGTAACATAAGGAATTGCTTCAGGCATTTCAGGAATTGAATATAGGTGTTTTTGAAGTTCATCTAAAGATAACTCTAGTTCTGTTGGAGTAGAATATCCTACTAAATACAAATTATTATTTCGAAAATCAATTATTCTTTTTCCCTGAAACTCTATATAAGCTTCTTTTGCATTCCACTCTTTTGGAACATTCCAATCAAAACATTGAGTACCTGATGGTATTTCATAAATATTTAGTTCTGGTATTACATTCTTTATATAGTTTAGAGTTTCTCTATTTCCATCTCCAGTAAGACTACGATTTATTGGAAATAAATCAGTAGCCCATTGATACATTTTTTTCCCTATTTCCAAAAACTTATGCTCCTTATCTTCATAAAAGAATTATTTTCTTAGCTTTTTAGTTTCATCAAAGGTTTTATTTGAGTAGCCAGTAGCCTTATAACTAATTTCCATGGGATCTATTTTCTCTCTTCCAGAAGTTATCTTCTCTATAAATGGAATTAGATTTCTAAATGAATCTTCATAAATAACCTCACCATCTTTTAAAATAATTTCAACTGGCTTTAAAAAGAATGTGTTGTGTCGAATAAATGATGTTAAGACTTTTACATTAAATATCTGATTGTTTGTTGCACCAAGCTCACTTATAAGCATTCCAACAGAAGGAATATTTGATAACTCGAAATCATCATGCCTAATAAATCTAGTTCTTTCCATAAAAGCTTGATATCTATAAATTAAGTCATCATGAGAATTTACACCAACAAATATTATACTATCACTATTTACCAATGCTTCTTGAACATGCTTCATATTGTCTTTTTTAGTTTGAATAACACAATGATAAGGGAAATCTTCACTCTTTAGCTTTTCGACCATTTTTGGAGATGGACAAACATTACAAGCGATACATCTATAAATAGTTTCATCTATTAAATTATAAATTTTAGAATTATATGAGTCTAGATTTCTTTTAATATATTTTTGTAATATTTTCTCATATTTTTTCTCTTCTGTGTCCATAGTCAAAACAAAAGTAATTTTAGGTTTAGATTTATATTCTCCAATATTAAGAATTTCACTAAGTTGAGCTACTTGTCGTCCAACTCCATAACAAGTTTCAAGACCAAAAGAGTCATCTATCGCTTTTCCAGTATCTCCAGCCCAAACCGTTCCTCCATACTGAGCTGTTTTAGGACCATTTCCAACAACTATTGCTTCTTGTGCTAGAGCTTCTTGAAGAGAGTATATATTGGCTGTTTCTTGACCACCATTTCTTTTTGCTCCTGTTGAAACAACTCCAAATCCTTTTCCTTTTAAAACTTTATATTTATAAGTAAGCTGTAAGAACTTATTTGCAATAGAAGAACGATCTCCAAAATAAACTGGAGTTCCTAAAATTATTCCATCTGCCTTATCAACTTTCTTCAAAAGCTCTTGAAACATGCTTTCATCTAATGTCAAACTATCTATTTCATCAATATCATCTATTGAGTTGTAATTCATTAAATCATAATAAATACCTAATTTTTTATGTTTAAAGATATCTGTAATAGAAACTATCTCAATATTCGAACCATAGTTCTTTGATGCTAGTAAAGAATGAGATACTGCAATGTCGCTGTTGGAAAATATTATTTTACTATCTTTTATTCTTTGATTAAGCTCTGTTTGAGTTGATGAATCTAAAATAAATCTCTCTAACTTTTTGATGTTCTTATGGTTTGAACGAATTGACCCTACGACACCTAAAACTTTTAAATTTTTCATAATATTTACCTTTTTTTCAAATCGTCAAATTTACAAAAATAAAAATGTTCTTTATCTATTTTTTCTTTCATAAGTTTGTATAAAGTCTTCATTTTTATAGCTTCAATCTGGACACCATCTTCTTCCCAAACTTCTATCATTCCTTCTTTTCTAGCATCTTGTATAATTGGAAGAAAGTCTGTTCTTTTATTAAAAGATAGATCTCTACAAAAAAACCTATGTTTTATTTGAATAATCTCCCCATTTTTAATTTTAACTTTACCAATGAAATCTTTATCAAAACGGTACTTGACTTTTAGTTTTCTTTCTAAGAAATGAGCTTCAGTCATTTTACTTATAGCTCCTCCAATACCTGCTATATATCCGTCTCTTTCAAATACTTTTGAAATTATGTCGTTATCTCCAAAGGTCTCATAACTTCTAATTTCTCTATCTTGCAAAACAGTATCTTGACTAAATACTGTATATGAAAACATTGGATCTGAACTTCTTTTCTCAGGGTTTTTATTCCTTAAAAGTTCCATACTTGCTCCAACATCAGATTTTGTTTTATTTATATCAAACAACTCTCCATTTGTAATAGAATAGGAAAAGGCAGGAATTAAGATATTTCCTCCTAATTTTTGACTATCATTCAAAACAGAATTAAAATCTTCTAGTTTGTTATCTAAAATTTCACTAATATTATTTCCAATGTGTGTTTTAAAATTTAATAGCCCAATTGCATCAATATGTAAAAAAAGAGGATTGTTTTTTGTTTTTTTTGCTAAAAGTTCTTCTAAGCTCATTTTATGATTTCCATCTCTTCTAGTTTCAATTTTAATTTTTCTCTATCTATTTTCATAGTTTGAGTATAATATATTTGATTCGTTTTATAAAAAAGATGAGGTATTTCATAACTCTCTAAACTATTTCTTAAGATTGAGATCAATTCAAGTCTATCTATTATAATTGCATTTTTAGTAATAAAGAATAAGAATTACTATATTTCCTAAAAGATTATGCTCTTTATTTATTAGAATTGGAGTAAAATCTTTTGTCAAAACATTTGAAACCTTTTTTTCAATATATTTTAATGATATTTTATTTCCTCCAACTTTTATCTCATCATTTAATCTTCCATAAAATTCAAGTTCTTTATCAACTTCAATTACAATATCTCCCGTTTTAAATGATTCACTAGTTCTTTTAATAAACTCACTGCCTTTTATATATCCACTAAAAAGTAAATCAGAACTTACAACAACTTCAGAATCTATAATTTTTACTTCTGTTCTATTAATATTTTTTCCTATTTTTGAAAAGTTATTTTCGGAAATTTTGTTTATAAAAAGTCTGCCACTTAATTCTGCTAAGCCATAAGCATTAAAAATTTTGCTATCTGGAAATTTGTCGAAAATAGAAGAGATTATTTGAGGATAAAACAGATCTCCTGATGAAAAAAATAATTTTGGGTTCTTATTTCTAATAAAAGGTAGCATTGAGACTATCTGCATTGGAGAACCCACATAAGATAGTTCATTGTAAATACTTGAATTCTTTTCCACATCTTCTTTTAAATTCTGAGTTTCCAAAAATATTAGATGAGATTTAGATAGTAAATGAACTAAAAAATGACTTATCGCACTAACTAAATAGGGTTTTAGTGGAGTTACAGAAACAATTTTAGAGACTTTAAGTTCTATTAAAACAGATTGTGCATTTTTAAAAAAGGAATCTTTTTTATTTAAAATTCCTTTAGGTTCTCCAGTGCTTCCTGAAGAAAATACAATTGTATCTCCTTCAGAAATCTTCTCTAAATTGCTTTTAAAATCACTGTTTTGATATATTTCATCATATTTTATAATGTATTTCGCAAAATCTAGATTTTTTCCTGAAAAAAAATCTCTATTAGGGAAAATAACTTTTTTATTATTTTTCCACAAAGAGAAAAGTAAAGGATAAAAATATATTGGATTTTCTTCATTTATCAAAATAAAGTCATCGTACTTTTTAAAATTATCAAATTTCTCTTCTAATTTATTAACTTCATTAAAAAATTCTGTAAAAGAAAGTTTTTTATTTTTATATGAGATAAATAACTTATTAGATTTTATTTCTATCATATTCTTTTATCTCTTATTTTTTACATATCTAACAATTTTATCAACTGTGTTGAAATTATCTATACTTAACTCACCCGTGGATATTTTTATCCCTATATGAATTTCTATAAAAAGTAATATATGTAAGACATTTAAAGAATCTAAAAGTTTGTCTTTGCCAAATATTATCTCGTTATCATTTTCAACTTTTTTACCTTTTGCAAGGGTTTCTATCTCTTTAATAATTTGCTCTCTAATCAATTTCTTTTAACCTTAAAATATTGAATCTAATATAATATTAGCAGAATTCTCTTGAATATTCATGTACTTTTTTTTCAGTTTTTCAAAATGTTGATCTACCTCATCAGAGTTCGAAAGAAATAGATCAATTCTACTTTTAAAAGCATCATAACTATTGTCTAGCAATATATGTAAATCCTCAAAATCTACATTTTGATTAAAAATAGTGCATGAATGGTTGTAGTTTATCCACAGAACTTTTTTATCTAAACCATAAGCTTCTCTTCCAACACTTGAATACATATTTATTATTATTTTTGACTTTTGAACTAAATCAAACATATTTGAACCATAAGCACTAGTAAATTTAACATTTTCCAAATCTTTAAACTTTTCTTCTACAGACAAAAAAGGTTCTCTATTTGTGTATCCAGGTTTTGCTATATAAATAGCTTTAAGATCTTTATTTTTATAGATATATTTATAGAAATTCTCTATTAAAATATTATGCTCTTTTTGTAGTTTTTCTTGATCCAAAAGAGGAGTACCCTCTTTTAATTTATCATAAACAGTTTGATTTATAAACAAAATATCATATTCTATTTCTTTCTTTTGAAGAAATGGAATAAGTTGAAAACTACCAACAGAAATGAGTTTTGTTTTTCCAACTCCTTCCATTTTATAATTTGAATCTTCAGAATGAGTAAAATAATAATCTGCATAAAGAAAAGCTCTCTGCCGAATTCCAGAAGCTTTAATATTGTGTTGAATTAGAATTATATTTGAAATGCTTTTCTTAAATTGAAAATATTTGACTGGATTCCAATAGTAATCTCCAGCCATAATTAAGTTTTTTGCTTTAACTTTTTGAACTTGAGTTTTGTAAAGTAGGATTTTACGAAGAAAACGAAAATATATATATGTAAAGTTGAAATCTTTTGAAAATTTCCAAAGTCTAAAAAATGAAAATTTCTCTTTCCATAAAACTCTCAAAACTTCTTTCCAATCAAAAATAAAAGCACCATATCTACGATTTATGACCTCATCGTTCCACATTGAAATTCTTGGTTTTTTAAAAAAAGGTTTAGCAGGTGCGGGGTGGTCAAAAAGAATTGCTCGAGTTTTATCTTTTGGCAATTCAATATCAATATATTTGTAGAAACGGCTAAACCAAGAGTTCTCTTCCCACATCTCTTCGTAAAGAATATCAAAATTCCTGTTTTTTAAAAAAGGGGAAATAAGTAAGTTTATAAATCCAGAAAATAGAGAAAATATAAAAAATAGAATATATTTCAAGCTCCAAGAGTATCTTTTTTTTGAAAAAAGCTTTTTACGATGATCCGTTCCAGCATGTGCATTTACAATTTCATATAGAATTGAATCCCTAGCGGTTTCAAAATCCATTCCATATTTTTCTTGGATTCTATCAATTAATGGAGCAATTTTTTCAATATTTTCTTTATAAAAAGTGTGGATTTCAATCCAATATTCATTATTTCGGAGTGATTTAAAATCTACATCATATTTTTTATATTCTTCTGGCAAATTTATAAACTCTATTTTATTTAAAAAGCACAATCGGATTTTTCAAGATTTTTTTTGATCAGCACGAAAAGAGGAGATTAAAAGTAGAAGAATTCCAAAGTCAATCATCACATCGGCAAAGTTGAAAATTGCAAAATCAAAACCGCAATGCCAATATACATAATCCACAACTGCTCCGTATGTAAATCTATCTATAATATTTGAAATTCCTCCCGCAAAAACAAATGCCATTGGCAAAATCATGTTTCTTTCACCAAATTTAAAAACATAAAATAGAACTCCAGAAAGAATTGCGATTTGAACCCATTTCAAATTGTCGCCAAGAAATTCAAACATTGAAAATGCCACTCCATAATTGTAAGTCAAGACAAGTGAGATGCATTCGCCATCAAGACCAAAACCCGAAACAAAAATATCTTTTACAATTTGATCTACGGAAATGACCAAAATGATTATAAGCAGTGATTGTGTGTATAGATTTTTCATAAGAAACTTTTTTGCAAATTCTACCAAACAGAAAATCTGAAAATTTTTTTAAGTCAAAAATGACCATTGAAAATGTTTTTTTAATCTCAAAAAAAGTTGTTAGAATTGCGGAGATTTAAAAATCAAAATTAGGATTAAAAATGATCGTTACAAAAAAAGCTCCTGAATTTACTGCTGTTGCGGTAATGCCAAATAATGAAATTAATGAAAACTTCTCTCTTTACGAAAATTTCGGTTCAAAAGGAACTGTTGTATTTTTCTATCCGTTAGATTTTACATTTGTTTGTCCAACTGAAATTATCGCTTTTAACAAAAGACTTGACGAGTTCAAAAAAAGAGGAATTAATGTAATTGGTGTTTCAATCGATTCTCAATTCTCTCACCTTGCTTGGAAAAACACAGAAGTTTCAAATGGTGGAATTGGGCAAGTTCAATACCCACTTGTTGCTGACCTTACAAAACAAATTGCAAGAGATTTTGATGTTTTAATTGAAGAAGCGGGTGTTGCACTTCGAGGTTCTTTCTTAATTGACACAGATGGAACAGTTCGACATGCAGTTATCAATGATTTACCACTCGGTAGAAATATTGATGAGATGTTGAGAATGGTTGATACTATGGTATTTACAAATGAGCATGGTGAAGTTTGTGCTGCTGGTTGGGAAGCTGGAGATGAAGGTATGACTGCTTCAACTGAAGGTGTTGCTGACTATTTAGCTAAAAACGCTGAAGAATTATAATTTTTTGGGAGAATTCCTCCCACCTCATCGTTAAAATTTCCAAAAAATACCTCATTTCGTTACAATTTAAACAAAAAGAATAAATTTGTTTAAAAATATTTATCAAGGCAAAAAAGTCTTAATTACAGGACACACTGGTTTTAAAGGTTCGTGGCTAACAACTTGGCTTTTAGAACTTGGAGCAGAAATTATTGGAGTCTCAAAAGATATTCCAACTTCTCCTTCAATGTTTGAAGTTTTAAAATTAGAAGAAAAAATAAAGCACTATTTTGCGGACATTCGGGATTTAGAAAAATTCAGAGAAATTTTTGAGACAGAAAAACCAGATTTCCTATTTCATCTAGCCGCACAACCAATTGTTTCAATTTCCTATAAAAATCCACTTGAAACAATCACATCAAATATTGTTGGAACTGCAAATATCATGGAGACTCTCCGACTCACAAATTTAAATGTTACAGCAGTTTTGATTACAAGCGATAAGGCTTATGACAATGTCGAGCAAGTTTGGGGTTACAAAGAAGATGACCAAATGGGCGGAAAAGATATTTACAGCGGTTCAAAAGGCGGTGCAGAGCTTGTAATAAAATCCTATTTTCATTCGTTTTTAAAAGATTCTCAAAATATAAGAATTGGAGTTGGTCGAGCTGGAAATGTTATTGGTGGGGGAGACTGGGCAAAAGATAGAATTGTTGTTGATTGTGTTGAAGCTTGGAGTGAAAAGAGAACTGTTGAGATACGAAGCCCAAAAGCGACTCGACCTTGGCAACATGTTCTTGAACCTCTAAGTGGATATTTGAATTTAGGTGCGGAACTTTTTGAAAGAAAAGAACTTCACGGCGAATCTTTCAATTTTGGTCCAAGAGCTGAACAGAATCACACTGTTTTAGAGTTACTTACTGATCTTTCAAATGGTTGGGAAATTTCTGAACCATATAAAGTTACAGACAATATTCCCTTTCATGAAGCAGGATTACTAAAATTGAATTGCGACAAAGCACTTTTTCACTTAAAATGGCAAAGCACAATGCTTTACAAAAATACAATTCAATTCACTCGAGATTGGTATTTGGATTATTACAAATACCATGGTGATATGTTTCAAAAAACAGCGAGTCAAATTTCTGAATATATTGAACTTGCAAAAGAAGAAAATTTAGAGTGGTTAAAGTGATTCAACACTTTAAGTGAAAATTTATATTATCAATTATTTACTATTTTAAGCTAGAATCAAGATAGATATTTTAAAAGGAAAATTTATGGAAGAACTTCTTTCTAGCTCAATTACACTTCTTGTTTTAGTCTTTTTTGTTATCTGGAGAGGAACAAATATCGTTCCTCAATCGGATATTTATGTTGTTGAAAGACTTGGAAAATTCTACAAAGTTTTAGAACCTGGATTTCATGTAATTATCCCTTTTATAGATTCTGTCCGCCGAAAATTGACATATCGAGAACAGATTGTTGATATTGAACGACAAGCTGTTATTACTCAAGATAATGTAAATGTTCTTATTGACGGAATTGTTTTTATAAAAGTCCAAAATCCAAAAGATGCAATTTACAATGTTGAAAACTACAAGATTGCAATTTCAAATTTAGCAACAACGACTCTTCGAGGTGAAGTTGGACAAATGTCCCTTGATGAAATCTTCTCAAACCGTGGTCGAATAAATGCTTCAATTCTTGCAGAACTTGATAGTTCGACAGAAGCTTGGGGAATCAAAACAATGAGAGTTGAAATCCGAGATATTTCTGTGCCAAAAGAGATTGAAGAGGCAATGAATCTTCAAATGAAAGCAGAACGAGAAAAGAGAGCTGTTGAATTGGGAGCAATTGCACAAAAAGAGGCAGTAATTCGAGAAGCTGAAGGAACTCGACAAAAAGAGTTTTTGACTGCTGAAGCAATTGAAAGAATGGCTGACGCAAAAAAATACGAGCAAGAGACTTTAGCGGAGGGACAGAAAAAAGCGATTCAACTTATTAACGATTCTCTTTCAAAAAACAATCTTGCAGGAGAATTTCTACTTGCAAAAGATAGAGTCAAAGCTTTTGAAGAGTTGGCAAAAAACCCGAGTAAAGATAAAATTGTTTTACCTTATGAGACAACAGAAATCATAGGTTCGCTTTCACTTTTAGCAAAAACTCTGGAGAAATAGGTGGAGTTTCCTGCACTCTCTCCGATGTGGCTTATTGCGATCGGTTTTACACTTTTAGGACTAGAAGTCCTCTCACTCTCTTTCTATTTAATTTGGTTTGGACTTTCAGCATTAATTGTTGGTCTTCTCTCAAATTTTATAAATTTTGAAAATGGGTATTATCAACTTATTGCAATTTCAACTCTTTCAATCATTCTCCTGTTTTCATTAAAATCAAAGTTAAAAGAGCTGATGAAATCACAGGAAAAATTGGAAGATGAGAAAGAGAGAGTTGGAAAAATAGTTGGAAATCAGGTCTCTTTTGAGGGAACACTTTGGAGATTTAAATCTGAAAAAAAAGTTTCTGACGACGATGAGGTTCAAATTATTGAGAAAAAAGGCAATATTCTAATTGTTAATTAACAAACTTTTTAAAACATATTCTTACTTAAAATTAAAAAGCGAAAAATAGATAAAATTTCCAAATCAAAATTCACCAAAAATGGTGAAAAACTATTTTTGGTGTTTTTGAGTGGAACTAAACTATTTCTCCGTGGAGAGTTGTTCTCATTGTTTTTGATATTTTCACATTCTTGACTTTTCCAAGAAGCGAAGAATCTCCTTTACTTTTCACAAGATAGCCTTCAGAACTTCTACCAATTAAACAGCCTTCAATTTCTTCATTAAAAAGAACTTTATAAGTTTTTCCAAAACGACTTTCTGCCAACTCATTCATAATTTCAAGATGACGACTTTGTAGTTTTTTGAGTCTTGCTGAAGCGATTTCATCAGGAATTTGTGGAAGTTTTTCAGCTTCTGTAAATGGTCGCGGCGAGTATTTAAATGAAAACATTTGCTCAAAACGAACTGCTTCTAAAACATCTAAAGTATCCATAAAATCAGAATCACTTTCATTTGGAAATCCAACAATAACATCGGTAGAAATTGCGACCTCATCGACATTTTTACGAATCTTTTCGGCACGATTTAAAAACCAATCTTTAGAATAACCTCGTCTCATCGCTTTCAAAATTTCGGTAGAACCACTTTGTAAAGGCATGTGAATTGATTTTGCGATTTTTGGATTTGTCGCGAACTCTTCAATAAAATTGTCGTCCATGTGTAACGGGTGTGGAGAAGTGAAACGGATTCTTTCAACTCCATCAACTTTTGAAACCTCTTGTAGCAATTTTGTGAAATCTGTTTTTTCGTGATTTTGCGAGAAACGACGACCGTAATTATTCACATTTTGACCAAGAAGCAAAAACTCTTTTACTCCCCGTTCGACATCTTTCCGAACTTGTGAAATAATCAAATCTGTCGGAATGGAAATTTCAGTTCCCCGTGTGTGTGGTACAATGCAAAAACTACACTTTTTATCACAACCAATCGAGATATTTATCGAACTTTGAAAAGAGCTATTCCCATTTTCAGCAAAAGAGTAGAGCGAATCGTCATTTGCAATATCAGTTTCGACCGCACCTTTTACTTTTAGTACATCACGGATTTTTGAAACATTTCTAGCACCGAGAACAAAATCAACATATCGAGCTTTCTGAATTATCTCTTTTCCCAAATGTGAAGCTGTGCAACCTGCCACCCCAATTTTTGAATCACTTTTACGAATTCGATTTAAATGTCCCAATTCCGAAAACAATTTTTTTACAGGTTTTTCCCGAACCGAGCAAGTATTTATAATTATCAAATCTGCATTTTCTGGCGATGAGGTCGACTCGTAATTTTCATTTTTTAACTCGGCAAACATATTTTCAGAATCTTTGTGATTCATCGCACAGCCGAGAGTTTCAATATAGGCTTTTTTCAATTTTCACACCTTCCCGCTACTTTTAAATTTAATTTTTTTAGCATTTCCAAATCTTTATGCGATTCTCGACCTTTTGTCGTTAGGTAGTTTCCAATCACAATCGAATTTATTCCGTGAGAAAAAATCTCCTCTTGTCTCTCTCCAAAAAATGATTCTCGACCACCCGCAACCATAATTCGCTGTTTTGGAAAATTTTCCCGAAACTTATCTAAAATTTTAAATCCTGTTTCAATTGAGAGTGGATTTTTTTGTAGTGGTAATGCCTCGTTGTGATGATAGAAATTTATTGGAATAGATTCGGGCTGGAGTTCTTTGAGTGAATTTAGCATAGATTCCCTATCTTCTTCACTTTCACCCATTCCAACAATTCCACCAGAACATAAATCCAAACCGACCTCTTTTACATTTTGTAAAGTTTCCCACCGTTCGTCCCAAGAGTGAGTTGTGCAAATTTTTGGATAAAACTCTTTTGAAGTCTCTAAATTATGATTGTAACTCCCTACTCCTGCTTTTTGTAACTCTTTTAAATCATTTTTTGTTACCGTTCCATTACAGGCGATGAGGTTCAAATCAGGTATTTTATTTTTGATTTTATCGGCAACTTCTACGACATATTTGAGAGTTTTTTTGTCCAAACCTTTTCCTGCGGTAACAAGACAAAATCCAGTCGCACCGAGAGAATAGAGATTTTTTGCTTCTTCTAAAATTTTGGAAATCTCTTTTCGAGAATATCTATCAATTTTCGCTCCATATTTCACACTTTGAGTGCAAAATTTACAATCTTCCAAGCAAGTCCCACTTGCAATATTTGAAATTGAGCATAAAGTAATTTCGTTTTTTTCTGTCATATTTTCTAAAAATTATAACAACCTAAATTAAAAAATCTTTATTAATTAAAGGAAATATATTTTTCTCAATTTCTTATTTTTCAATTTTGGTAAAATTGAAGACTATATTTTTGGAAGAAAGAGGATTATTTGAGGATTTTTATCAAAACAAACATGTTAGTAGTTCAAACAGACTCTTCTATTGTCTCTTTGGATTGGTTTGGTGAATTTCTTTTGTCTCATAGTCGAGATACGATTTTTCTTCCAATGTCGGCAGTTATCTTTTTTGATGAAAATTTATTAAAAGAGAGGAAGGAGTTTTTATTAAAACTTGCAAAATACTATTCCTTAAAAACAGAGATGTATTTTGAGCAACTCTTAAAACATCTTCTTATGTATAAGAAAAAGCCAATAAAAATTGAATTTAAGCAAAAACAGATTGTTCGTGCTGATGTTGATGTATATCTAGATGCAATTTCTCACAAAGATGTGAAAATTCTTCTTCGAGAACCAAATCCTTGGATTACTTCATTTTTCTCTTCTCAACTTGATAAATTTATTGTTGAATTTGACGAGCGACGACTCTTTTTAAACACAACTGAGGAGAGAGCAAAGACAAGACTTGACCGAGTTCTCAAGAAAAAAGATATTATATTTTTTAATATAAAATATGATTATAGTAAAAATTTTCTAACAATTCTTTTTACAGATCCGAAACAAGAGCGACGGAAATTTGGACAAAATCGTAGAAAAAGTTTCAATAGTGAAAATTATCATCAAGATCGTGTTTTGCTACATCATTATGGAATTTTAGAGTTAGCTTATGGTGCTACTCTAAAAGATATTAAAAACAACTATCGACGACTTGCAAAAATGTATCACCCTGACAGAGTCCATCATAAAAATGAGACAATTGTTGAACTTTACACTAAAAAGTTTCAAGACATTCAAACTTCTTATCACTTTTTAAAAGAACATCTCGAAACACATTAAAAGGATTTTCTTGAAAAAACTTATTCCACTCTCCTTAATCGCTTTTTCTTCACTTTTTGGTGAAAGTTATGAACACTATCAAATTTATAAAGACCCGAATACTCTACGAATGGGTGGTGCTTTTATTGGTGTTGGTGGTTCTGGAGTAGCACCATTTTACAACCCTGCGGGATTATCTACAATGATACGAGAGGATGGAGCAGAAGTAAAAATCTTGAATCTATCAACTTCTATAAATGATAATGCGATTGATATTGCTGAAGATTTTACAAATCTTGGAGATATTGAAGATGAAGAAGAGCAGACATTAGAAGCTATACGAATTACAAAAAAGAATATTGGAAAAAACAATCATTTTGAGTTTTCAAATTACTCATATGTTGCAAACAATATTTCAGACCGATACGGATTTGCGATTGGTGGAATTGCAAATTTAAATGCAGATTCTGCTACACACAGAGGATTTGGTAGTGAAGGGTTTGCAACTTTTGATGCAATTGCACTTGGTGGAGCAGTCTTGGCACTCTCTTATAAAATGGATAGCCAACTCTCTTTTGGACTCGGTGCAAAATATTTACAATATGTTTCTGCTTCGGAAACAATTACACTTGGAAAGTTTTCTGAAAATCGAGATAATTTTGACACATATTTAGAAGATGAACTTGTTGAAGAGGGAACTAGTTTAGTTTTTGATGCGGGTGTTTTATACTCATATAGTGATTTTAGAGTTGGTCTAAGTGCTTTAAATATTGGTGGAGTTGGAAAAGAGGGCGAAAAGACTTATATTCCAGAAACTTACAATATTGGTTTAGGATATTTTTATGAATTCAATTTGTGGTATTTGCGAAATGTAAAAGCTGGTTTTGACTATACAGATATTACTGATGAATATAAAGGTTCTGATTTCTTAAAAAAGACAAGAGTTGGTTTTGATGCGACACTTTTTGATACGAGTTTGCTAACTCTAAAAACAGGTGCGGGAATGTATCAAGGCTATCCAACGGCAGGAGTTGATTTAAGACTTACAATTGTTGAAATCTCATTTTTAACTTATGCTGAAGAGATTGGGGCTTATAGCGGACAAAAAGAGGATCGTCGATACCTTTTAAATCTCTCAATTGGTTGGTAATTCATCGATGAGGTCAAAAATAGCTTAAACAAAAGAAAGTTTCCAAACCATAACTTGATAGAATTCTGAAAAATAGAGAATTTTCTAGGATTTGAATTGAAAAGTTATGTTTTAGGATTCCCACGAATTGGGGAAAAAAGAGAGCTTAAATTTGCTCTTGAAAAATATTGGAAAGGTGAAATCGCACTTTCTGATTTAGAAGCGACTGCAAAAGAGTTGAGAAACCGACATTGGAAATATCAAGTGGAAGCTGGTATCGACTGTCTTTCGGTAAATGATTTTTCATATTACGACATTATGCTTGATACAATGTTTGTTCTTGGTGCAATTCCAAGTAGATTTAGAGACATTGAAGACAAAACAGCTCAATATTTTGCAATGGCTCGAGGGGACAAAACTCACACAGCAATGGAAATGACAAAGTGGTTAAATTCAAACTATCACTACATTGTGCCAGAACTTTCAGCAAACGACGAACTTAAATTAGATGTTTCAAAAATTGTTTCTGAATATACGGAAGCTTCTGAATTTGGTGTTACTTTAAAAGTGAACCTCATCGGTATTTTGACATTCCTTAAATTTTCAAAAAGAAATGAAGTTGAAAGCGACACATTAAAACTTTTTGATAAATTTATGCCAATTTACGAGGAGCTTGTAAGAGAAGTTGCAAAATTAAATCCTGAAAAAGTAGTTGTTCAATTTGATGAACCTGCATTTGTTACTTCAGTTGGTGCTGAAGAGCTTTCACTTTTAAAAATTGCTTATGACAAATTAGGAAAAGTTGCGGAAAATGTGAAAATCGTTGTTGCAACATACTTTGACCAATCGACTGAAGCTACAAAAGTTCTTGTAAATACTCCTATTTCTGCTCTTGCTCTTGATTTTGTTTATGGCAAAAAGAACATGGAAAGTTTAGAAGTTATCGCTAATTCTGATAAAAAACTTCTTGTTGGAATTGTTGATGGTCGAAATATCTGGTTAAATAATATTGAAAAATCTGTTGAAACACTAAATGAGATTTCAAAAGTTATTCCAAAAGATAGATTGCGAGTTGGAACTTCTTCTTCTCTTCTTCACACTCCTTACACTCTCAAATATGAAGAGAAAATGGATTCTGAAATCAAATCTTGGTTAGCTTATGCTGTTGAAAAGCTCGATGAGGTCAATCTTATCAATAAACTTTTCTTCAACCTCGATCTTTCTGAAAAAGAGCAATCAATTTTAGATGCAAACCGAAAAGCGAACGAAAGCCGAAAAACTTCTACTCGTGTTACAGATCAAGCTGTTCGAGATAGAGTAAATAATTTCCAATTTAAACCAAGAACTTCTTTTGAAGAGAGAATTAAAGTTCAACATGAAAAATACGGTTATGAGCCACTTGTTACGACAACAATTGGTAGTTTCCCACAAACTGCTGAAGTCCGAAAAGCAAGAAGAGATTTCAAAGCTGGAAATATTTCACTTGACGAATATAACAAATTCTTACAAGATGAAACAGCAAAAACTGTGAAGTTCCAAGATGAAATCGGTCTTGATGTTCTTGTTCATGGTGAATTTGAAAGAAACGACATGGTTGAATATTTCGGTGAGCAACTCAACGGATTT